>CAZMDZ010000281.1:4670-5487 GCA_964565175.1 uncultured Planctomycetales bacterium | reverse complement strand
CCTACCACCAACCGCCGGCCCATGTCTGCCCAAGCGCCGACTGCCCGCAATCGGTGTGCAACAACTTCCCGTCGCAGCCCACCTACGTTGATGCTGGCCGCGCCATGATTGAAGCGATGGACACCGAGATCGGCCAGGTGATGCAAACCGTCGACACGCTCGCGCCGAACACCTACGTCATCTTCCTTGGCGACAACGGAACCTCGTACGAATTGGTCGTTCCACCCTTCGACCGCACCCGCGCCAAAAACACCGTCTATGAAGGCGGGGTCAACGTGCCACTCATCGTGCGCGGTCCCGGAGTACCCGTTGCGGAAAGCCCTGGCCTGATCAGCTTGACCGACATCTTCGCCACCATCGCCGAGCTAGCCGGTAGCCCAATCGGTACCGAGGACTCCGTTTCTATGGTGCCCTATTTCAGCAACCCCAACGCCCAGCTGCGTCCCTACAGCTACGCCGAAGTCTTCGAGCCCAATGGCTTTGGTCCCTATACCCGCCACGATCGCTGCGTGCGCGATCCACGCTACAAGTTGATCCGCAAAATCGGCACCGCCGACGAGTTCTACGATCTACAACTCGATCCTTTCGAGAACACAAACCTATTGCCCAATCTGACTGCTGCTGAACAATTGGCATATGATGCCCTTGTCGCTGAATTAGTCCGACTAGGTGTCGACTAAAGAAACCGAATCCGTATCCGTGAGCAACCTACGCCACGTCCAACTCCATCTGGAGTCTCTGGGTCCTTCCGGTCGTGGCGGCAACAAGGGGGGCGGGGGGGGCAAGGGCGCGAGCCGCGGGGGGGAAGACCGCCGCC
>CAZMDZ010000281.1:0-4660 GCA_964565175.1 uncultured Planctomycetales bacterium | reverse complement strand
GTCGGGGCGAAAGGATTCGAACCTGCGGCCCCCTGCTCCCAAAGCAGGTGCGCTACCAGACTGCGCCACGCCCCGACCGGGGCCGCATAGGATAGTGTCGGCGGGGGCGATGCGCCAGGGTTAGCAACGAAGACTTCTGGTTCTATTTGGATTTTGCGCCTGCGAATAGGGGGCGAACCCGAGTGGCGGCAAGGCTAAACTACGCCGAACCGCCGTTTGAAGCCGCCGATGACAACCGAGATCCCTACTACTCCAGCTGCCGCGACCGCCCTGCAGGGGCAAACTGCAAGTCCGGGGGCCGCTTTTGGGCCGATTGTGATTCGCGATGAAGGTTTCGGCGAGGTCAAAGTTCGTCAGCTCAAGGCTTCTGAAATCGACGAGGAAATGGCCCGTTTGGAGTCAGCCGCTCGCGGTGCTCGCGTCGCCCTGGTTCACCAGCGCAATGCCTTGGCCGGGCGCTTCACTGAGGAGCAGCGGCGCATTTTCGATGCCCACCTCAAGATTCTCGAAGATCCGCAGGTGGAAGCCGACATCCGCAACCGCATTCAAGAGGGGCAAAACCTCGAATCAGCGGTGCGCGAAGTTCTTCAGGTCTACGAGCGCCTGTGCCTGGTCGTCGAAACCGAGGGCATGCGCAACAAGCTGTCTGACCTACGCGATGTCGCCGTGCGTTTGCTGCAGCATTGCCGGCGCAATGAAGAGGAAGTGGTCACGCCCAATGCCAAGGGCGGCGTGCTCATCGTTCAAGAACTCTCGGTCAGCGACCTAACTTACGCTTTGGGAAACGAACTCAGCGCGGTCGTCGCTGAGGGCGGCACGATGGGATCGCACGGCACAATCTTGACGCGGGCCGCAGGCTTGCCCGCGCTGATCGGAGTCGAAGACATCCTCGACGCCGCTGCCGACGCCGACACCGCTTTGGTTGATGGCGACTCTGGCCAAATCATTCTCGATCCCAATCCAGAGATTGTCAGCAGCGCCTTGGGTCGCGTCGCTCAGGTCAATCCGGTCGAAGCAATGGGCCCCGCTCGCCTCGCCGACGGCACCACCGTCACTCTTGAGTCGGCCATCGCCAGTCCGGCCGAAGCGCGCCGGGCGGTCGCCAACGGTATTTCTGCCGTCGGCCTTTACCGCACCGAACTGCCGTTAATCCGCCGTCAGGGCGCACCGCGTGAGACCTCGCTGACCCAATTCCACGGCAAAGTTCTGCGCAGTTCCGATAGCGTTGTCTTCCGCCTACCGGACTTGGATCCAAGCACTGGGCTGGATCGATTCTTTGCTGCCGATGCCGAAGTCAAAAGCGGTCTGCGCGGCGCCCGGGTGTTGTTTGATCACCCCGAGATGTTGGCGGTGCAGATCCGCGCCATTCTCCACGCCAGTGAGGGGCGCCCAGTGAAAATTGCGGTGCCTTTCGTATTGGACTGCAGCGATATTCAGCGCATGCGCGAAGCGATCGAATCCGCCCGCGAAGAACTGCGCCTCGACGGCGTAGATGTTTCCCATCGAGTGGAACTCGGCGCGGTTTTCGAAACTCCGACTAGCGCTTTGCTCGGTCGCGAATTGATGGCTGCCTGCGACTTCGCTTTGGTCGGTTACGACGTGCTCACGGAGTTGCTGCTGGCTGCAGATTCCACCTGCTACAAAGAAGCGGTGGGGCACCTGACTCAGAAGCCACATCCGGCAGTGCTGCGCGCGGTGCGCAAGTTAGTCCAACTCGCCGAAGGGCTCAACCGCGAGATTAGCATCTACGGCGAGCGCACGGCGATGGAAGGTCACCTGCCGCTGCTTTTGGGCTTAGGCTTCCGCAACTTTGTGCTTCGCCCAGGCCTGTTGCAAAGCACCCACGCGGTGCTTGAGACTTTGGACCTGGATCACTGCGAGCGCCTTGCTGAGGAGGCCTGTAGGACCTCCTCCAGCGAAGAATTGGCGGCAATGCGCAGCTAAAAGCAGCCGGGACGCCAGTCGCGCGCTACCTAGCCTTGGCTAGGCATCGGCACCAAGTTTGTGGCGCCCGCCTCCAAAGCGGTAATCTTGGCCGCTTTGACCTCGGCTTTGATGAACTTGCGGATGTCCTGGTCTTCCGCATCCATCTTCTTTAGCTCGGGGTACATCACCAAGATGTGGCGAACGGTGGATTCGTCGTCCTTGGCTTCGTCGGCACGTTTGTACTCGGTGATCTCGAGCACGTGGTAGCCGTAAACGGTCAAAAACGGACCGACCAACTTGCTTTTGGTGCCGGTGTGCGACAGGCGGTCAAACGGCTGTACGGCACGTTCCCGCCCCAGCGTATAAATCCCTTCCGGATTCTCCGCTTCGGCATCATCGCTGTACTTCGCAACCACATCAGCCCACTTGGCACCACTCTTAATCTCGGCCACAGCTTGATCGATGCGTTGCTTCATCGCCGGCAGATCTTCGCGGAACTTGCTTTCCATTACCTTGCGCGGCAACATTGCGCGCACCGCGCTGGCCAAGTGCAGATCGACCACGTTTTGACGGAATCCCTGGTAATAAACCACCAGGTCATTTAATTCCCCAGTGGTGATCACACTGCCGTTGACGTTGAGCAGCGGCCGCACCGACGAATAAGGCTTGGTTGCCCGCGGCGTGTTGGGGCGTGGCTGACTAGGATCGGTGTCTTGAGGGCCACCGGCGTTGCCGCCATAGTGGTGGGGGTCCTGACCGCCGATGTTGCGTGGAGGCGCGTCGTGCTGGTGACCTGCATGGGAATCGGCTTCGGCCGGAGCCTGAGCCGGGGGCGGAGTTTTCCCCTGCGGAGAGGGCGTCGGAGCCTCGGCTCCAGGCTGGTCTTCCGAAGCCGGGATCAAAATCGGCGTATCCTTGCCGCGCTTGTGCGCTTTTTCTTTGCCGCGATTTTGCGGTGTATCCTGGCTACTGGCCAGCGACACCAGCAACAGGCTGCATAGCCCGGTCGAGAGGGAACGAAGAACAAAATTCATTCCCCGATTTTAGTGTCATCGTCCTCGCGCTTCATCGCTTTTGACAACACCTCGCCTGGGTCCATCACTGGGCTGGTGCCGTGGCGGAGGACCGCCTGCATCAGCTCCATTCGGCCTGCCCAATAGAGGAAGGCGCACAGCAGCGCCACCAGCCAGAACGAATCCAGCCAAGCGCCGACCAGCAGGGCGATCCATAGGATCCAGTTGCTGATATGCACGGCCGCGCGGGTGGCGGCAGGGCCGGGGCTGTGGCGGGCTAGCCACGAGCGCAGAATGCGGCCGCCATCGAGTGGGAATGCGGGCAATAAGTTGCCGAGGCCAAGGACCAGGTTGATGGCGGCGGCTGGATCGGCGACGGTGCCGGGAATCAGCCAGCACAGAAAAGCCAGCAACAAATTGGCGACCGGCCCAGCTGCTGCCACCGGCGCTTCCAAATGCGGGTTGTCACCAAGGCCGTCCATCCGCGCCATGCCGCCCAGCGGCCAGATGGTGATGTCGAAGACCTTTAAGCCGAGCCGTCGGGCAACCAGGGCGTGGGCAAGTTCGTGGATCAGCAGCGAAATGCCGAGGGCGCCAAGTAATAGCAACAGTTGGCTGGTGGCGCCAGCGTCGGTGTGGCGAGAAAAATCCCAGACCAGCAGCAACAGCAGCAGAAAGACAACCGGCGAAACGCGGATTGGGATTCCGATTAAGGAACCCACGCGTAGGGGCCGGAACAAACTGCTGAACAATGTTGCTATTTAGCTGCCCGCCTTGCTGGTTGCACGCTGGCGCGCTTTTTCGTCGAGAATGCGCTTGCGCAGGCGGAGGTTTAACGGAGTGACCTCGAGCAGCTCGTCATCTTCTAGATACTCAAGGTAAGCTTCTAGACCCATTTTGCGTGCTACGCGCAGATTTTCAACCACGTCTTTGTTGGCCGAGCGCACGTTGGTCAATTTGCGCTCTTTGGTGGCGTTGAGGGTGATGTCTTGTTCTTTGTTATTTTCGCCCACCACCATGCCGCCGTAAACCTGATCCGACGGCGAAACAAAGAAGTCGCCGCGATCTTCCAGCGCGCGAAGCGCATAACCGGTAATGCGGCCTGGATGGCTGCTCACCAACACTCCATTGTGGCGGCTGGTGAGAGTACCCGACCAGGGACGGAAGCCGTCAGCGCGGGAGCTGAGCACGCCTTCACCGCGCGTCAGGCTCAGTAGTTGCGAACGCGCTCCGAGCAGGCCGCGAGTGGGAATGCGCATGTGCAGCGTGGCGCGCTGGCCAGTGCGGATCATGTCGCTGATGTCGGCGCTGCGCTTGCTGAAAAATTCGATGACCTTGCCCATCACATCTTCGGGCATTTCGACCTGCGCATCTTCTTCCGGCTCGTGCTTGACGCCGTCGATTTCTTTAATCAATACACGCGGCTTACCGACGGCAAATTCGTAGCCTTCGCGGCGCATGTTCTCGATCAGGATGCCGAGGTGAAGGACGCCACGGCCAGCCACCAGATAGCCACCGGTCGTGGCCGGGTTGATGCGCAGCGCAGGGTCCATCATGCTGGCGCGTTGCAGCCGTTCTGCGACTTGGCGCGAGGTGACGAACTTGCCTTCTTGACCAGCGAACGGGCTGTCGTTGGCCAGGAATTCCATTTCAATGGTTGGCTCTTCGACCGTGATCGGCGGCAGCGGTTCGACCAACGCTTGGTCGCACAAAGTATCGCC
>CAZMDZ010000280.1:0-5499 GCA_964565175.1 uncultured Planctomycetales bacterium | reverse complement strand
GGGGAGGATGCTAAGAACTCCCCGTCTAGGTAAACGGTCATAGTGTCTCGTGAAACATCATGTGATATATTGTAGTGGACAAATTCAGCGTCTGACTGCATTATAGTTTTTCCCGTTATTGTGCTGGTATCCACTCCTACTTTGAAGCCCTTCTCTAGAACACAGCTAGAAAATGGTCCCATTCCAGAGACTTCACTCCCTATAAGAACACTGCCGCCCCATTTCTCATTATCAGCGGATTCAGTAGTAAGAATAACTAGTTCTAACCCATCCGGGTCTGTCCCAGGATATCCTTTATCTCTAAAAGCTACTAACATACCTTTGGTATTTATAAAAGGGTCTCCACTATTTTCATTAGCTATAATTGTTTTATACCTGTGGTCGTAGGTTAAAGTAGAACTTAGGGAAGGTGTGTGCACCCAGAAATCAAAAGACCATCCGGAGTCAGAATACATTAAGCTGTCCAGAGGGTCAGACTGAAGGTATAAAGAGTTTTCCCTGATATTAGAGGGGAGTCTTAGGTATGAGCCTTTAGAAAGATTTTGATATCTAATACCATATTTTGATGGGGGGTCTAGTAAAGTACCGTTGAAGTATGGTATGGATATACCAGATGGAAAGATATCTTCAACCGTACCTACCAACTTGCCATTTAGACTGGGGGACGTGCTTGCATGGTTTCTAACTAAGTAATCATTTGTGTTGGGGGTAGTTACAGCTAATGGGTCTAAGAAGTTGTATGATATAAGCAGACCTTCTGTTGTAATTTCATCGTCAAGAGCTCGTATTCTAGGAGCTGAGTCCGATATATTATTCTGCCCAGAAGAGTCTACCCACGTTTCCTCCCCTAGGGAAGCTATTGCAAAAGCAGGTATAACAGACACGCCCAGAGGGGGTGCTGTCAGATACGTGGGAGGGTAAGGGCTTATTACATCCTCTAAATCGGAAGACATAATAGTAAATCTTTTTTGCACGTCTATTGATGGAATCAACGCACTAGTTTTAAGGTAAGAAAAATCATTTAAAGGAACTCTTTCAATAAAAGTTATAATTTTGGAACTCTCTACATTTTCGTTTTTATTTGAGCCATTTTTGGAGGTATTTACACCCGGGGAGTCCTCACCAAGTGATTCCTCGTACTTTAAATCTCCATTATTATCAGAACCACATAAGGGGGACCTAAAAACATCAGCGTTAACAGGTACAGTAACCTCGAAAAAATTACCTTCCCCTAGAGGGTGATTTTTATCTGTAACGTCATAAGGTCCAAATAAAGCTGCAATCTGTAATTGCTTTTTTCTTATCTTTATTTTTGAATCATATGCATATGATACAGAACCAAAAGCTTCCTTATAATTTTTTACAATAGCAGATGATGCGTCATACCCACTAGCCATCAAATCTACAATAGTAGAGGATACATCTTGTATTTCTAAACCTTTGTCAGTATGAAGAGATTTTAAAATATCATCGTACTTCCAAAAATCTAGTACTGTCTGGTTTTCTTCTTTAAAAGAGTCACTAAAAATAGTATCCGCAAACCGACTATACTCTTCTTCAGAATATTTAATACCTTTACCTCCTTTGTTAGGACCAAATTTTAATTTCCAATAATCAGAGGTAATTTTTTTAGTAAAAATACCAGGAATTCCACCATCCCTGGAGTCGTAATATATGCCATCCTGCGATAACACAAATTGGTCCTTTGTTGCTTTAGGAGGAGCGTATACTAAATCAAATAAAGGTTGTTCCTCTTCCGATTCCGTATACTTTAGTATTTGAGCTTTAATAGCATTTATTCGATTTCTGTTTTCATTAAAAGGTTCTACTAAAGCTTTCTCTACGAAAGTCTCAAAGGCTTCCATTGATTGTGACATACTATTATTCATGGAAGATTCTAAGTTAGCCCTTTCCTCCTCACTAAGGTTTACTGATAACTCGTCTAAAATATTTGATAAAGCAGCCTCTAATGCCTCGGTATTTAATACAGGCTCCGGGAGCTCCCCAGACGCCCTCTTCTCTAAAACATCGTTAGTTGTGTTTAAATCAGCTTGTATAGCGTCTACCTTCTGCCTAGAATCCGCTATTTGCACGCCCAACAAGGCAAGTTGGGCTACCATCATAATATCATCCAGTTCAATGTCCTCAAACATGGAATCAATATCTGAATTCATCTCTTCTATTGAGGCGGCGTCGGAGGTTGTGCCCGGTGCAAGGCTGCCCTCTTCATAAGGTTCTTGCCCTCCTTCGGACAATGTTTGGGCTAATGAGGCAGTGGAAGCGGCGCCTTTGGCGGTATCAGCCATTTGGTTTTCAGTTGATTTTCTCTCCGTTAATTCCGTAGTTTGTCTTCCATTAACAGTATTAGTGTAGCTAACTTGCCTGGATAATCGAGCTTCCCTGGTTTGCAAAGTACTTAAAAGAGACTGCTCTGCATCCAAAGCAGCTGTTTGAAAATTAGACATGCTAGTAAGAGCCTCACTAGGCATTAAGTTTGCTGAGTTTTCTGAAATTGCCATTATACTGTACTAAAATGTCCTTGCATTGCGACTGCGGGCATCCCGCATGGTACGCACATATTCCCCGCTTGTACTACGGGCATCCCCGTAATATATATCTTTGATGTCCCTATAGATACGTTAGGTACACAACAGATGGGAGCGCATAAGGAGGGTGGGCAGCACGCGGGGATAACTGGGGGTACAGTAAGGCTTCCCGTGGTAGCTATAGGCAATCCTTTGTGAAAAGCCTTCATTTGAGGCACCATTACTAAGTACCCCGCTAAAAGATGTAAGTCTGTCTGTCGTACTACTAAAGACATTATATAATATCCACCCTAGGAGCTTGTATAATAATACCTGCATTGGAAGAAATGACCATAGGTCCATTAGAGTGAATATTCATATTCCCTCCAGCAGTCATGTCTAATCCAGCACCAGCGTCAATTGAAATTGTAGTTGAAGCGCTTATGTCAAGGAAGGAAGACGTAGTTATCGTTATGGACCCTACTACAGAAAGAGAGGAATCCCCAGTTACACTAGTGTCCATATTGCCGCCCACTGTTAGCGTGTAATCTTCTGCTATAGTAGTAATAGCATTTGCGTCTACAGTAATAGCGTGGTCTAGTTTTGTATATTGAGTAGTGTTGCCCTCGTCACATGATTGTAGAATATCCCCTGTTCTAGAAAAACTTGATACGTTGTAATGAGCGTCTAAGAGGTAATTCCCCTTCTCTTCTTTCCCGTTACCATACACAATATCAATAACGTCACCATCGGCTTGTTTCTCTCGATATATGCTACCTTTCCCATCAAGAATAGAAGTGGTATGGGAACCTTCTCTTGAAATAGATTCAATATCCTTTCCGGCGTAATCTCTTATTTTATCTTCGCCTGTAAAAATCTCTCTCCGGTTTGGGTCTTTAGCCTTGTCATCTTGCATAAAGATTCCGTCTTGATGACCATCATCAAAAACTAATCTTTTATTTCCCGCAGTGGATAACTCAATATGGTCCTCACATCTTTGAGATGTAACCTTATGTGCCATTTTAAACCTATGCCCTGTTTTTGATTTTAATAGGAAACTGTCATTATGCCCATCATCTGCAAACAATAGCGTATTTTCGGGGATGGGGTTTATAGTGGCGAGTTTTTCAGTACTAGACCCAGAACTCTTATCTACTTGAACTCTTGCTACGCCTTCGGGGTTTTGCTGGTCAATCTCCGTGTGGGTATCCACCATTTGAGGGTGCATAGGGTCAAAAACACAAGAAAACCAAACGTAACCAAAGGGTACGTCTACTAGGTCCAAAACATCAACATATAAGACCAGGGAACCTTTAGAAGGGGTAGCTACCATTCCGTACCCGGCGCCTCCGAAAGGAGTACCATAAATAGCTTGAATGGTTTCAATATGCTCCACCCCATAAGGTATGATTTCTAAAACATTCTCGTTTTGAGGATTTAAAGTACCTACAACTCTTCCTATATTAACATTCACGAGTCATCTCCCGAAGATTCTTTATTAGATGATTGGTCCAGTGACAACATTACTGATTCTTCCTGAGAAACCGCATTGTATAATTGAAACGTTGACTCAAACCCTGTATTTGTAGAAATTGAATGCTTTAATGCACTTATATAATAGTACCCACTTGCCCAGTGCATACTTCCAGGCTCTCGGGGGTTATTTATCTTCAAATAAATAAGTCTGTTTCCTATCTCATTTGAAAAAACGTCCATCTCAGGTATTCCTAAAGTAGTAACATTAACCCCTGTTAAGATACCTCTAAGGTTTACGTAAGCCGCAAGTTCTGATATCTGAGCCATAACTTCTCCATTAGTATAAGGGGTAACGTCCCAAGGTGCTTTTGCAACTTTCCTATAAACTAAATCAGCATTAGTTCCTTGCTCTTCCACATTACCAGTCCCAATAAAATACTCAGTATTAGTTTTTTCACTTGTAACCTTTGGGAAATACACGTCGAATAAAGCCTTTGATTCATCTGTACTCAAAAATTCCAGCTTATCTTTAAGAAAACTTGCTGCTTTCTGTTGCTCTGATGTATAATCCTCGGGCTGCTGCATAATTTTAGATACGGACGCCATTGCATTCTCAATAGCTTTCTCTGAAAAACTAATGGCATTTTCATTAATTACAGTCTTTTCCAGGTCATTCTGAGCGTCTATAACCTTGGCGGTCTCATTCGGGTCAAAACTTCCTAATACTAAGAGTAGACTTTTAGAGATTGCATTAGTATTATTAGAAAAGTTTGTGCCATGAACTTCCGCTAAATCAAATGCTTTTTGAACTATTATAGGAGGGACTTTCAACATATACAATTGAGAATCGTTTAAAGAAAAATCTAAAGCCTTAATAATCCCATCGTGGCGATTAGCATACCCATAACTTAAACTTATAGCGTTACCCGGTATTCTTGCGCCTGGGGTGTTTTTATCCGCGGAGGGGTTAAGCTCTAAAGGAAAAGACCTTATCCGATTATCAAACAGCGCCAAAGAACTTTTTATAATGTTATTATCTGAAATAGAAATAATTCCATAGTATCCATCTAGCTCTTCAGCCGTGACAAAATTAGAGTAAACCTCTAAAAGGTCTTCAATCTGGTCCTTCCCTAGGTGAGCAGTATCATCAACTCTAACCTTTAGGGATTTTAGCACCTTATCAGAAGCCTCAAGACTTTTTAACATATTGTCTAGAACTGAGGGGATTTCCCCCAAACTATAAGTTTTTGATATGTAAGCCGATTTGTTTAAGGGGGCTTCCTTGCCAGGAGAAGTTGGGATTTTGAAAGTTTCAGGGTCCTGCATATAACCGTCGTCCTTTTTAGCGTTTGATAAAGGTTCATGGGCTTTAGCGGTTCGTAAAGCTAACTCGGCTTTTATTGAAAATAATCCCTGGTCGGTAACCCATCCTTTTGAATCCTCTATACTATTAGAAGTATCCTCATTTTTTATCCGGCCATTCCCCGAATTTGTTCTT
>CAZMDZ010000279.1:0-5522 GCA_964565175.1 uncultured Planctomycetales bacterium | reverse complement strand
TTCACGATTTCGAAGTCGCGCCGAACTTTGCCCAAACCGGTAGCATCGTCTTTGGGCGGTCCGAAGGGTTGTATTACACCGATGATGAAGGGTTGCATTGGCGTCGGCGTAGTTTTCGTCCCACTTCGCAGATCCGCGGTTTGGATACTTATTTGGATGCTGGCGGCAATTTGATTGGAATGGCCGGAAGTTATGGATCCGGCACTTGGATGCAGGATGAAGCTGGCGACGTCACCCTGTTGCCGACGGGGTCCAGCACCTACGTTGATGAAGTCGATTGCTCGCCGCGGATGGCCGAAGACGGTTTCATGTTGGTGGGTGGATCGCGCGGGCTGTCGTTTTGGTTCGACCCGATGCTGGGGGCAAGCAACCCGCATGGTGTTTATGGTTGGAAGAACGTGCCGCTGTCGGAGAACATCGGTTACGTGCGCTCCTTTGCATTTTCGCCAAGGTTTGATGGCCGCGGAACTCCCGGCAGCGACCAGGTGTTTTTCTTTTCCACTTCCAGTCAGCGGACCACCAACTACCTCACCCTTAACGGCGGCCGTAGCTTTGAATTGTTAGATCAAACTTACGACGGCTCAGCTGCTCCATACATGCGGCACATCAAAGTGGCGCCGACCTTCCGCGAGCAAGATTTATTAGGAGAAGCCGACGTCTACGCTGCCCGCAGTCGTTGGTTGTTCAAGTTGGTGGATGGCAAATGGAAAATGATTCACATTTTCCCCTCGTGGGTGACTGGCATCGCCATCCCCGAAGACTTTGATCGCGATCCAGAAACGCCAGGTCTACCGCGCTTCTTTGTCGCCACCGAACGCGCTCCCTACTTTTATGAATTCATCGATGAGCCGAGCGGCAAGATCATCAACTCCTACGAAGGCGGCCTAGGCGACGGCACGGTTATCGGCATTGCTTGTCCGGCTAACTTCGCCGATTCCCAGACGGTTTATTTGGGAACGTTTACTTCCGGCATGCGCAAGCTGGATCTTTCTCAGCCCAATCCACAGTGGGTCGGCGTTGGACAAGACTTTCCCAACCTGTGGCTGACCACTTTTTCCTTGGCGCCGGACTTTGCCACCAATCCCACGATTATCGCCGGTTCGCAAGCTGGCTTAATCATAGGGGAAGACGTTCCAGGGATGACTTGGCGAGTCACCAATCCACCGCTGGTCCGCGATAACGAAGCTGCCGAATTCAATTACTACGCGCCGAACCATGTCGACAATCCGGATCCAGCGCGTCCCTGGCGTTGGGAGATTGAAAACATCCAAAACACGTCGGCGAATACTGGTTTGGAGTTCATCGATGTAAGCGTGGGCTACACCGACAGCGACGGCGCCTACGTCCGGTGCGATGAATACGCGCAAGGCGTTTCCATTCACACCATGTCGGGCCCCGATTGCGGATCAGTACGGATTGAAATCGAGAATTATTGGACCGGCGCAGTCGTTGAAGAAGTCACCGTCGACTTGAAGTCGGGCGCTTGGGCCAATCAAGAACTGCCCATCAACTTCCCCTTCCAAGCCGTGACCGTCAAAGTGATCGCAGATCTTGAAGCTGGCGAAAAGTTTTACTTTGATGGCATGACTTTCGGCCACTAGTTTTTGTCCAATTCTCTGGTCCAAACGGCAACAGGGGTTTCGGAGTAGAATCGATCTATGCTCCTGACCCTCGCTTTAGCTGCCCCGCTGTTCGCCGCCCAATTGCCAGAAGACCCGGGCCCATGGCCAGCCGGTTGGCAAGACGTGATCTTCACAGACAGCAACTACGGCCAAGGCACGGTGCGCGCTCGCATCCACTACCCGGCTGTAACCGCTGGCCAAAATGCAGTAGCCGATCCTAGTGGCGGCCCTTACCCCATGACCGCGCTCATGCACGGTTGGCTAGGCTCCGCCGACGGCTTGGATACCATCGCCAACCACTTTGCTTCGCATGGTTACTTGGTGGCGTCGATCGATACGGAAAAAGGGCTGTTCCCAAACGTCACCAATTACGCTTGGGATACTCGCGCCATGTTGCAGTGGGTGGAAGACGAAAGCTCGACCACCGCCTCTTGGCTGCGGGGGATGGCGCGCGGCGGCGATTGGGCGGCCGTCGGCCATTCGATGGGCGGTGGAACTTTGTCCCTGCTCATCGGCATCGAGCCACGGGTGCGCTCGATTGTCGGCATGCAAGCCGCCGACGCCGACCCGCCGGGACCGGGCAACATGGTCAACTTCACCGGCGCCGGAATGTGGATTGCCGGTTCGGTGGATTGGGTGGTGCCGCCCGCGACGGTGCGCCAGTGGTATCAGCGGGCGACGATGGCGAACCGTCGCAGTTACTTTTTGGTGGAAGGAATGGGGCATACGGGGTGCATCGACAATCCGCCCAACAACGAGCCGATGCCGGGCCGTGATCAGCTACTGGTGCACATGCGGTTGATCACTTCCTTTCTCAACGCCGAACTTCGCGGCGACGACACCGCTTACGAATCCATCTATGGAAGTGAATACGCCGCCAATCCACCGTGGACGATCACTCAATCGTGCCAGCGCCCTATTTTGTGGGGCGGCAATGCGGCAACCTCCAATTCCGCCGAATTCGGTCTACATGGCATGCCATTTTCAATCGGCGTTTTTGCCTGGTCGACTGCGTTGGGCAGTACTCAAACTCCGTTCGGCATTTCCGACCTCGATCTAGCTTTCGGCGGCACGACCAGCCCGCTACCGCTTGATTTGGCCGGTTGGGGCAGCGGCGACTTCGCCTTTTCGCCAATTTGGTCGGGCACCACGATGCACTTCCAAGCGGCCGCCTATTTAGGAAACGACGGAGCGCTCACCCAATCGATCAGTTTGCAGGTACCCTAGTCCTTGGTGAATAAAGTCATCCCATCGATCCTGGTACTGGTCGGCGTCGGCCTAGGTTTCATTTTTGGATATCTAGCAGGTTCGGGTCCACCCACCAATCGAGTCACCATTTCGCCCACAGTGCAGTCCAAGCTGACCAGCGAAATGGTTCGGGATGAAATCGACGCGGCCTTGGAGCTTTTACTGGCGGACCTGCGCAACGGGCGCGGTGCTCCGGCAAGTAGTTCGACTGGTGCCGCCATCCCGATCCATTCCGACGCCCGCACTCCTGCGTGGGATATGCCGTTGGAGGATTTGGAAAAGGCAATCGAGCGGCTCAATCGTGCGGTGACGGCGATGCAGAGTCATGGCGTTGTGCCGCTTTCGTCACAGGTTCAAATGGCCCAGTCAGGGAGGTATCCGCAAAAGTCCGCCGTCGTTCGCGCCTTTTGTCGGCGTTGGGAAAAAGACGAACGCGACGAGGAGATCAAACTCAAAGAGCTGCTGTTCTTGTCGCCAATCGAGGTGCTCGAGCGCTTTGGGGAACCGAACAACATCGAGTTGGAAGTCGGTTCGCTGTTTTGGGAGTACGAGTACATACGCGAAGACGATGACGGTACCACCTACGGCTGGGACATGTACCTAGTCTTCACCGACGGCGCGGTGATGGACGCCAGCTGCAGTTTCTACGACGACGAGGACCGAACCACGCTTGCGGTTCAGTCCTCGAGGTTGTTGCCGCCATCGCTGATTAAACAGCAGCTTCGTTGCGCAACGAGTTCAGCGCCGAGCCCGACTTCCACCAGTCGATCTGCTCGTCGTTCAGCGTATGCTTCAGGAGCACCCGATGGCTGGAGCCGTCGGTGTGGTTGAAGACGGCATGGACTTCACTGCCTGGAGCCAAAGTCGCCAAACCTTCCAAGCTGACGTTGTCATCTTCGCGCACCACTTCCCAACCAGCTGCGTCGGCGAAAGTGAATGCCAGCACACCTTGTTTCTTCAGGTTGGTTTCGTGGATCCGGGCAAAACTGCGCACGATGACGGCGGCGGCGCCGAGGAAGCGCGGGCACATAGCTGCGTGTTCGCGGCTGGAACCTTCGCCGTAGTTTTCGTCACCAACGACCACCCAGTTCTTGCCAGCGGCCTTGAGGTCACGCGCGACGGCTGGAACCGGAAGTCCGCCTTCACCATTCAACGGGTTGCGAGTGGTGCCAGGGTTGCCACCGAATGCGTTGATCGCGCCGGTGAACATGTTGTTGGAAATGTTGTCCAAGTGACCGCGGAAGCGCAGCCATTTGCCAGCCGGGGAAATGTGGTCGGTGGTGGTTTTGCCTTTGGTTTTCAACAGCAGCGGCATGTTGGCGTATTGCTCGGCGGCCAGCGGTTCAAACGGGGTCAGCAACTGCAAACGCTCGCTGCTCGGGCTGACTTCAATTTTGATCGCACTGTTGTCGTCAGCCGGACCTTGGTAACCGCTGGTCACGCTGACGAAACCGTCGGCGGGTACTTCCGGTGCATCGGCCGGAGCTTCGAGCATCCAAGTCGAGCCATCTTCGCGTACCACCGGTTCAGTGGCTGGGTTGAAGCTGATCCGTCCACCAATCGCCAGCGCCATCACCAATTCAGGCGAGCCGATGAAGCCCAGCGTTTCGGTGTTGGCGTCGTTGCGGGCGCGGAAGTTGCGGTTAAACGAAGTGACGATGGTATTGGCGGTGCCTTGATCCATGTCGTCGCGCTGCCATTGGCCGATGCATGGTCCGCAAGCGTTCGTCAGCATCACCGCACCTGCGGCTTCCAATTCGGCAACCTGACCATCGCGGTCGATGGTTGCGCGCACCTGATCCGAGCCCGGCGAAATCATCAGCGGTGCTTTCAACGGCGAGTTGTTCGCCTTTGCCTGCTTCGCTACATCGACCGCGCGGCAGATGTCTTCGTAAGAAGAGTTGGTGCATGAACCGATCAAGCCAAATGACAGCTCATCGATATAACCCTCACTTTCAACGGCTTCCTTCATCGCCGAAATCGGCCGTGCCAAGTCCGGCGTGTGCGGGCCAACCAAGTGCGGCTCCAACTCAGACAAGTTGATCTCCACAATCTCTTGGTAGTGCGCTTCAGCACCTTCATCGGCGCGCAACAAGTCGACGTTTTGCGCGGCCAATTCGGCCAAATCTTCCCGCCCAGTCGCGCGCAGGTAAATCGCCATGCGTTCATCAAACGGGAACACCGAGCAAGTCGCGCCCAGTTCTGCACCCATGTTGCAGATCGTTGCCTTACCGGTGCAGCTCAGCGATTCCGCGCCTTCGCCAAAGTACTCGACCACCCGGTTGGTGCCGCCCTTCACGGTCAAAATACCGAGCAGCTTCAAAATTACATCTTTCGGTGCCGCCCAACCATTCAACTTGCCGGTCAACTTCACACCCAAAACATTCGGCTGCAGAACCTCCCATGGGAAGCCAGCCATGACGTCGACGGCGTCGGCGCCACCCACGCCCACCGCGCACATGCCCAATCCACCTGCGTTTGGCGTGTGCGAGTCCGTGCCGACCATCAACCCGCCAGGGAACGCGTAATTTTCCAGCACCGTTTGGTGAATGATGCCAGCGCCCGGCTTCCAGAAACCCAGCCCATAGCGCTGGACGACCGAAGACATGAAGTCAAAAACCACGCGCTATTCATAAATCGCCACGCCCAACA
>CAZMDZ010000278.1:0-5536 GCA_964565175.1 uncultured Planctomycetales bacterium | reverse complement strand
TTACTTCGCACCCAGCCAAAGCGCTGTTGATTGAAGACGTCGCCGGTACTTTGAAAGAAGGACTCGACGCCGACTTTGTGCTGTGGACTGGCAACCCGGTCGATCCGCGCTCGCACGTGGTCAAAGTTTGGGTGCGCGGCGAAAAGGTTTACGACTCCAGTGAGGGCCGCCGCTTCTAAGCATGCTGCTCTCCCTACTCACTTTGTGCTTGGCCGCCCAAGAGGGCAAGGTCATTGACGTCGGCATCGCCATGCCGATGACGTCGCGCACGGTGATTCACAATGCTCGCATTGTGGTAGAGGGAGAGAAGATTGTGGCGGTTGGCAAGCAGGCTGAGATTGCGGTGCCGGATGGCTACCAGCACTTGGTTTACCCCAATTCAATTGCTTTCCCAGGAGCGGTGGATTTGCATTCGCATATCCAAACCGGGGGTTGGGAAGACATCAACGACATGGTCCACCCGGATAATCCGGAATTGCGCGTGCTCGACACGGTGCGGCCTTGGAACAAGATGTACCAAGACGCTGCTGCTGGCGGCGTGACTACAGTCAACAACATTCCTGGGTCGGGTACCAACATGTCTGGGGCCGGAGTGTTGGTGAAACTGAAGCCCGCGGCGCACAACATCGACGAAGGCATTTTGCGTCACCCTGGTTCGGTCAAGGTTGCTCAGGGTTACAACCCAGAGCGGTCGGCGGACCTCGGCGGCACTCGCATGGGGATGTGGTGGATGCTGCGGTGGTGGTTGGACGAGGCGCATGAAGTCGCCCTCAACGGCAATTTCGACGAACGCCCCGACGTCGAACAGATCGCGCGCATTGAGCTCGGTCATCACCCTTACTTGGTCCATACCGCTGGTGCTCGCGATACTTTTGGCACCGTGCGCATGTTCCAATTAGAAGCCAAGGTGCCAGTGGTCGTCAGCCATGCATCTTTCCACGGTTACTTGGCAGCGGAACAGATTGCCAAGACTGGCGCGGCGCTCAACATTGGGCCGCGCAACTTTGACTTCAGCTTCAACGGCCGCGCTCAAGTTCGCGGGCTAGTCGAAGCCTACGAGACCGCCGGAAACACCGACATTTCGGTGCAAACCGACGCCTCGGTGGTGCCCGCGGAAGAGTTCATTTACCAAGCCACGCTTGGTGAACGCTTCGGCTGCAGCACCTGGATTGCGCTGGAATCACTCAACGTGCGCCCAGCCGAACAAATTCTCGCTGCCGATCGCATCGGCACCCTGCAACCCGGCCTCGACGCCGACATCGTCGTCAAGGCTGGCCAACCCCTCGACCCGCGCACTCCAGTGCAACTTGTTCTGGTTGACGGGGACATCGTTTACGACATCGAACAAGGTCAGCGGTACTAAACATGCTCGTCGAACTGCTCCTGAGCACGCTTCCCTTCGCCCTTCCACAAGAAGGCGACGATCCGGTTGGTAAAGCCACGATTTACCATCTGGACACCATTGAAACCCTCGAAGGCGAAGCTTTGAAGAACGCCAGCATCCTGGTGAGGGATGGCATCATCGAGCGCATCGGCGCTTCGTTGATTGTGCCGGACCACGCCAAGGTTGTGGATTTGCGCGGGACTGGCGCGACGGCGATGCCGCCGTTGGTGCTGTCGCACGCGGGTTTCTTCGATTCCGAATCGCGCGGCCGTGGTCGCTTCGGCAAGTATCGCGCCGTTGATGCGGTGCCCCCCGATGAGGACTCGTTGCAAGAGCTTCGCGAAATGGGGGTGTTGCTGGTTGGAGTGGATCCACCAGGGGCTGGCATTGCTGGTCGCACTTCGATTCTGCGCAGCGACATGGAAAACTTCCTTGCCGACGCAGTGGTTCGCGACCTGCACCTGAAGCTGAGCATTGACATCAGCAAAACTTCCAAGGATGTGTTGCGCAAAGCTCTGGACGACGCCGACAAGGCGATCGAAAAAGAGAAAAAGGCTTTTACCGATTGGGAAAAAGCGCGCGCCGACTGGAAGAAAAAGCAGGAAGAAAAGAAGAAGGCTGAAGAAGAAGCCAAGAAAAATGGTGGTGGCGAAAAGCCTCCGACCAGTGCCCAAGGCAATGGCAACGGTCAGCAAGGGAACGGTAAAAAAGAGGAAAAAGCACCGCCGGAAACCTTCACCGCGCCGCAAATGGATCCAAACCTGACGCCAATCGTCGAGTGGATCCGCCAAGAACGCGTCGCCCAAATTTGGCTCGACACTCCAGGCGAATGGTTGCACTGGAAAGACGTTATCGAGGAACGTGAATTGGCTTGGGAAGTCGTACTCAGCCATTCGACTTCGAGTAACTTCCACGAGATCGCCAAAGATCTCGCCGAGTCCGGTGTGCGGGTTTACGTGCCGTCGCGCATCAGCTTTCTGCCTTCGACTCGACTGCGCAACAACTTGCCGTTGCTGCTGAGCAAGGCTGGCGTCAAAAACATGGTGCTGACGCCGATGCGCAGCAACACCTTGCAGGCGGTGAAAGATTGGCGAGTTGGATTGTCTGATTTGGTCCGCGAAGGACTCGATCGCGCGACTGCGCTGAGCGCGATTTCGGTCGAGCCAGCAAAGTCGATGGGCCAAGCAGAAAAGGTTGCGCCGCTGACTGCGGGCGGAACCGCTAGTTTCGTCATCATGGATGGCGACCCGTTGGATCCGTTCTCCGAAGTGGTCTACCTGGTAGCCGCAGGAGATGTTCTTTACGACCGCGCCAAAGATAAGGAGGACTAAGCATGAATGCCTTCACCAAATTGATTTTGTGGGCAAGTGCATGGTCTGCCTTTGCCCTGTTTGCTCAACCCGCCGCGGCCCTGGAGAACTGCTTGCAGGATCCGCCTAAGGAAGAGGCCGAGCAAGAGCCAGCCCCTGCCGAGGGCGAGGTTGAAGAAGCCAAGCCGGAAGAGCCGGAGGTCGAAGAAGAACCACCTGCACCCAAACCTGAAGACAGTCCTTACTTGGCGATTGTTGGGGGCGATGTTCACACCGTTACGCGTGGTGTGATCGCCGACGGCACCGTGCTGTGCAAGAACAATCGCATCCTCAAGGTCGGTCAAAATGTTCGTGTGCCAGAAGGCGCGCGCACCATCGATGCTGCGGGCATGCAGGTTTACCCTGGATTGGTCGCGGTGAACTCGCGTGGCATCATTCGCGGCAGTGGGACTGATGCGGTTGACTCCTTCGATCCGTTCAATATGTATGTCGACCTCGGTTTGGCCAGTGGCTTGACCACGGTTCAGTCATCGAACGCGATTGGCAAGCTGACTCGTGGAACCTTGGAAGGCCACCTGCTCGACACGGTCAAGTGGGTTAACCTTAGTTACAGTGGATCTTCGCCAGCGAACCGCCGCAAGGTGCGCGCTAAGTTAGATGAAGCTCGTGAATACCTTCGCCAGTTGCGCGACGCCGAGTTGGCCCAGCAGATGGGCGAAAAAGACGTTGAGATGCCAGATGAAAAGATGGCTTCAAAGGATTACGTCGGCTTGTTGAAGGGGGATCGCACCGCCAAGTTCAGCGCCAACAATGCCAAGGACTTACTCGGCATCTGTGAGCTGCTTGAAGAGTATCCGATGAAGTCGGTGATCCTAGGCGGGGTAGAAGCATGGACTTACGCCTCTCGATTGGGTCGTGTTGGTGCTTCGGTCGTCGTCACCCCGCGGCAAAAGCGCTGGGCCAATGAAACCCTCAACCGCGAGAGTGGTTGGAGCATTGAGAACGCTCGCATCTTGTGGGAGCACGGTGTAGAGGTCGCAATCTTGCCTGCTCAAACTTCCATCAGCCTTGGTGGCTTGGCCGGTCGTGACTTGATGAACTTGCCGATGGAAGCTGCATTTGCAGTACGCGGTGGCTTGCCGCAAGACGCAGCATTGCGGGCCATCACCATTAATGCCGCGCGCATTCTTGGCGTTTCCGATCGCATCGGCAGCATTGAACCTGGCAAGGACGCAGACCTAATTGTTTGCAGTGGCGATCTGTTTGATTACCGCACCTTCGTCGAGTGGGCGGTGGTCAATGGTCGCACTGTTTACGACAAACAGCGTGCCTCATACTTCGCACATATCCGCCCGCGTCCCGAGCCAGAGCCAGCAGAAGTCATTGAGACTTTGGTCGAAGTGCTCGACGAAATGGACGAAACAGATTCCAAGCCTGTGGACGTCGACGCACCCGAGGCTGAAACCGAAACAACGGAAGGCGGCGACGAAAAAGACGGCAACTAAGGTCATCGTTGTTGGTGGCCGTTAAGAAGGCTACCCAAGTTTGAAAAAGAGGGGCATAATGCATGCCCCTCTTTTTTGTTAGAGGGGTGCTCTCCAACGCATCCTCCCCAAAACGAGTGCCCAATCCAGTTTTAGCCGAAGGCAAACGCGCGCCCGCATTTACCCTGCCGTCCACCAATGGCGAGCGGTTTAGGCTCACCGAGCATCGCGGGCGATGGATCGTTGTCTTTTTTTACGGCAAGGCGCAAACCGCTGGTGCACGAGCGGAAGTGCAAGAGTTTCAAGCCGCGATATCGAAGTTCCAGGACATGGGCAGCTACATCGTTGGCATTAGCCCAGACCCGATAGAACTGCACCGCAACTTGGCTGACGCACATGATCTTGGCTATCCGCTGCTTGCTGATCGCGACGCCAAAATCGGCAGCAAGTACGGCGCTTGGCGAATTCGAAAAAATGGCGGGCGCGAGTACTATGGATCGGTGCGCTCCACTTTTTTGATCGATCCTTCCGGGAAATTGGCCCGCGTTTGGGATAACGTGCGCGTCAAAGGGCATGTCGATCGGGTTCGCCGGGCATTGGCGGAGGTCATAGCCGAATAGCGATGACTTCCTCCATGCGGCGTTGGATTCAGATTTTGGGCGGACCGATCACCAGTTCTGCCGGTCGCAATCTGAGCTCGCATGAAGCGGAGCAAGTCTTCGCCCAACTGCTCGAGGGGGAAGGTTCCGATGCCCAAGTTGCATCGATTTTTTTGGCCATCCGTGGGCGCGGAGTTTCGGCCGATGAATTGGTTGGCTTCGCCCGCGCCGCCCGCAAGCGAGTGAAGTTTCCCAAGTTGTCCCCCCAGTCTGTGGTGGTGGCAACCACTCGCCTAGGCAAGGTTGATAATCCACCCTTAGGGCTCGCCGCCGCCGCCGCTGCTGCCACCGCTGGCGCTCACGTGGCGTTGCAAGCAGTACCCCAGGTCAAGGGTGGGGGCGTCACATTGGGTGACCTTTGGCAAGCTTTGCGCGGCAAAGAGTGCCTGGGCAAGGCGTCCAATGCCAGCATGACTGAATCGCTGACCTGCTGGTGTCCATCCCAGTTGGATCCAGGCTGGGAGCGTTTGCTGCGCATTGAAGCCGAAGTCGGATTGCGCTCGATCCCAGATCAAGTCAGTAAATTGCTGCTGCCGGATGGCGCACCGCTGATGGTGCCGTCGCTTAATGGCCCTGTGCTTGGCATGGCCTCCGACGCCATCGCCTCGCTGGGCCATGATCGCGCCGCCATCATCCAGGGCGTCGAGGCTTCGATCGACCCATTCTGCTCCGAGCGGACCCGCGGAATGTGGATTGACG
>CAZMDZ010000277.1:0-5600 GCA_964565175.1 uncultured Planctomycetales bacterium | reverse complement strand
ATCGCAACTACACCGTGCACGATGAAGCCAATTGGGCAAACGGCGCCGATGGCAAACCGTACTCCGGCCCCTGGGTGGAAGTCGTCGATTACGTCCACCAGTGGGCGGAAGGTTTGAGCCTGGATACCACCACTGACGTAGGTTTGGTTAAAACGCTAATCCGCGGCTTCTTCGGCCAAGACGGCACCCTGCCGACGGCGATTGAAGGTGTGGTTTACGACACCTACACCTACGGCGGCGACGGCGGCGCGAGCCATTACTTCAACTGGAGCACGACCACCATTCGCTTGCGCAAGTTGCTGAATGGGCATGACCTGGGCAAGTACGTCAACTGTTCCGACGTGGCGTCGAGCACCTCAAGCATGCTGGCGATGTTGGGTGTCGACGACATGCGCATGCTGTACATCGGCAATATGACGCTGAATGCGATTTGGGGTATTGGCACCGACGACTACACCATGAACCTTTGGGGAACGGGGCACTCGTTTAGCTACCACCACATCATTACCCGCGACTTCGGCACTCACGTTTCCGATTCGTGCATGTGGTTGGATGAAGACGGCAATCCGCGCAGCCTTCCTGGCACGCCCGGCCAAAGTCACGACCGCCCATGGAGCGGAGCAGGCGGTTACAACGCGCTTTCTTGCACCAACAACCCAAACACTTCCGTCGATCCCCTTCCTTTCCTGAACTAAAGCCATGACCATCCGCTGCAACAGTTTGATCATTACCGCGCTGACGGGCTTGGCTGCTTGGGCGCTGCTGCCTGCCACTGCCTCCGCCACCGCCGCGCTGCCGCAACAAAAGGTGCAACAACCCACCGACGCCAACGCCGCGGCGATGCGTCGCGAAGATCCGCGCATCACCCAAACCAAATTGCGCTATCAATTCGCCACTTGGACTCCAGCCCAAGCCGAATATGACGGCGTGCGCTTTGGTGATTTAAAGTTGCCGGGTCTGAAAGTGGTCGGCACCGAATACGAACCGGGCTTACCCATTCAACAAACCCTGGCCGATGCCGACGGCGTCAAGCGCTTGGCGATTAACTGGACGATTTCCGCTACGACCAAGCAGGCGCGAACCGAGCTGCTGGGTTATTTGACGGCGGTCAACTCCCCCAACAACCTGCCCAGTGCGCGCAGCGAAGGCATTGAAGCCGGCGAGGTTGGTTTTGTGGGTTACTCCAAGAACAAGCGCATTTCGTGGATTGCTTTCAACCGCGGCAACGTAACGGTGAGGATCAACTGCATGGATCCAGCCGCCAATCCACACCCCAACATGGGGCGCATTGCCGAAGCGATTGACCAGTTGATTCAATTGCAACCGGTACACAGCGACGAGCACCCACTTTCCGTGCCAAAAGTCCAGCTGTTCTCCACTTCACGCGAGGCTTGCGACGCCGGTCAATGGATCGAGCTGAACCTGCAAGCCGAAAACGCCAACCACGTGCAATGGTGGATTGGCGGCAGCGGCCAAGCTTACGTCAGCAAGCGCGGCGGCAAGTGGATGATGCGCACCACCGGCCCTGGGCAGCTAAAAGTCAAAGCCCAAGTGTGGAGCGCCAACGGCTACTACGGCGAGTCCGTCGTTCGCGAGGTCTCTGTTCGCGACGATGATTAATCTGCGGGTCTTGCCTGCGCACAAACGGCAGGAACGACCTGATTAATGAGCTTCGGGCAAAGCCTCAGCAAGTAGCTGGAGCGAGGCTTCGTAAGACTCCAACAGTGCTTCCTCGGCTTGCACAAGCAAGGTCAAGTAGCCGCTTAAGTTCTGGCCAAAAACCTCGTCGTTGACCGGCAGCCCTTGCGCTGAAGCAAAGGCAGCGATGTTCATTGCGGCCTGGGTTAGCTGCAAACCGGCATCTCGATAGACGTCCTGAATGGCGTACGTCTTGGACAATGCCAAGATCAATTGGTAATCCGCGTAGCTGGCACTGCCCGCATCTTGAAAAGCCTGCCAGGCAGTTTTCTGGGCTTGCAAACCGGGAAGAAACTGCTGCTCCTGCGCTTCCCCTTCCTCGCCGACGGCTTCTGCGGATTCCGGATCAGCTTCCACCTCGGCTTGGGCGGCAAGGATCGAATCTACCGTCAATCGGTTCATTTCATGAACGCCGGTGATAACCTTTTGGTTCCACTCCAACTCCTCGCGCACGTGGATCAACGCCGTTTCCGTCTCCCTGGTCTGATTGACGTTAGATTGCCACTCATTCAGCCATAGAGCCAGCAGCACCGCCAAAACGATCGACGCCACCTCGACGGCAACGGTGCGAATGGAACTGTTTTTGATCAGAGAGGCAGCCTTCATTGCCGCTGCAGTTTACTGAATCACTTCGGCCGAACCGGTTGTTAGGATTGCAGCATGTGGCTTTTGCTACGAATTGCCCTAGTCGCCGCGTTGGGCGTCTCTGCCGCCAGCACGTACCGCGTCGCTGAAGCCCCGTTGCGCGCGGAATTTGAGCGCGACGTGGTTCAGTTTTTGCGCAACCACTGCTTGGAGTGCCATTCGGGCGACAATCCGGAAGATGACTTGGATTTGGAACCCTTCCTCGACGAGCGGGTGGCGCGCGAAGAGGCGGCGGAATGGCGAGAGATCGTCAAGTTGGTGCGGACCCACAAAATGCCGCCGGGCAGCCGGTCGCGGCCGCCGCGCCAGCAGCGCAAATTGATGATGCAATGGGTGGATCAAGCATTTGGCCCGCGGCACGCAAACAAAGGCGAGGGTGACTCGGGTGGAACTGGCGAGAGCGATTTGCTCTCGGTTGAATTACCGCGATCGGTTTTGCGCCGATTGAACCACACCGAATATCGCAATACGGTGCGCGATTTGGTTGGAGTAGATTTTGACGCACCGCGTTTGTTCCCGACGGAAAACGTCGGCTTTGGTTTTGACAATATTGGCGCGGCGCTGGCGATGCCGGATGCGTTGTTTGAGAAATACATGGATGCCGCCGAGCAGATTTCGGAGATGGCGGTGATTACCGATGCGCTCAATCCGCCCGCGGTACAGGCCTTTGATGGCACCACCATGGAGGGTAATGCCAACGGTGATTACATTTGGCTTTACACCAACGGCGATGCCGCTGCCCAATGGCGGGCGGTGCGACCGGGGCGCTATCGAATGAAAGTGACAGCGTGGGGCATGCAAGCTGGGCCGGATCCGTGCCGCATGGTTTTGTTGGTCGATGGCCGTCGGTTGAAGCAGGTCGACGTGCCGCAGCGGCGCGGCGAGGAGGGAGTTTTTGAGGTTGAGTTTGAGATTGAGCGCGGGCGGTATAGCAAGGCCGTGGGCATGCACAAGGCGACGGCGCGGTTTGTGAATGACTACTACAACCCTGACGCGGAGGACCAAAGTCAGCGTGATCGGAACTTGGCGGTGACGTCGATTGAAATTTATGGGCCGCTGGACGCGCGACCGCCGACGGAGTTTCAAACGCAGATGATGGATCAGTTTGCGACCTCTAAGGAGCAGCATGGCCATCGTTCGAATCAAAAGGAATTATTGCGCATGACCGCGCATTTGGCGTCGCACTTTTGGAGGCGGCCAGCGTCCAAAGCCGAAGTCAACCGGCTGAGCAAATTGCTCGACGCCAAACAGCCTGCCGAATGGAATTTGCAATGGCTGCTTCAGGCGCTGCTGGTTTCGCCGCAGTTCCTGTACCGCGCCGAGGGCGATGGCGAGCGCACTTCGTTTGAGTTAGCTACGCGACTTTCCTATTTCCTGTGGTCGACGATGCCTGATGAAGAGCTGTTCCAGCTCTGCCGCGACGACGAGTTGTTGGACAGCGAAGTTCTTCAGCATCAGGTGACGCGCATGTTGGCCGATCCGCGGGCGGATGCGCTCGCCCAAAACTTCGCCGCGCAATGGTTGCGTTTGCGTTTATTGGATGAAGTCGCGATCGACAAAGATTTATTCCCAATGATCACGCCGTCAATGCGTCAAAGCATGCGGCAAGAAACGCTGCTTTTTTTCGGCGCGATGTTGAAGGATGACTTGCCGATTCGCGACATGCTGACCGCAGACTTCACTTATATCGACGCCGCCCTAGCCCAGCATTATGGTTTGCCGTTTGCAACGCCCGACACGAAGACCTTCCAGCGCACTGATTTGAGTCACAGCGATCGGCGCGGACTGCTTTCCCATGCCAGCGTCTTGATGCTGACCTCCAACCCCACGCGCACTTCACCTGTTAAGCGGGGAAAATGGGTGATGGAATCGTTGCTCGGCACGGTGCCGCCGCCGCCACCAGCTGACGCGGGCGGACTTGATGAAAGCAAAGTCGATTCCGCTGCCAGTTTGCGCGTGCAGTTTGAACAACATCGCGCCAATCCGGAATGCGCGACCTGTCATGTGGTCATGGACCCCATCGGATTTGGTCTCGAGCGTTTCGACGCCGTCGGTCGGATTCGGCCGGACGAGGATATTGATGATTTAGGCTTGTTGCCGGATGGCCGCGAGTTTCACGGTCCAGCCGAACTCAGCCAAATGCTGCACGAGGATTTCAGTATCATCGAAAATGCGCTGGAGCAGTTGTACATCTACGCCCTTGGCCGTGGCCTCGGTGATGAGGACTTTGTCGTCCTGGATCAAATCCTCGATTCGCTGCCACCGACTGCGTTCGGCAGTGGCAGCAGCGATCCCATTCACGCCACCTGGCGCGACCTAGCCACCGGCATCGTGCTCTCTGATGCATTCCGCAAATGATTCTCTACTTCGATACACGCGCCTTCGGCAATTGATTCTCGACTTCCCACCACGCGCTTCCTCATGAACCCTCGCCCCACTCGACGCGCCTTTCTCCGCGGCTTCGGCACGCTGCTGGCACTGCCATCGATGGAGTCCATCGGCGGCGCACTTGGACTGCCTGGCACGCGGGATTTGGATGCGCCGCCGAAACGCTTGATGTTTTTGTATTCGCCGAACGGCATGCACATGCAGGATTGGAAGCCGTCGGCAGCGGGGAAGAAGTTTGAACTGCCCTACTTAATGGAGCCGTTTGCGCCCTTCCGCAAACAGATGACGGTGTTCACCGGGCTGGCGCAGAATCACGCGCGGGCGGGCAAAGATGGCCCCGGAGATCACGCCCGAGCGGCAGCGAGTTTTTTGACTGGGGTGCGAGCGTTAAAAACTGGCGGCCAGATTGGATTAGGCCCGAGCGCAGATCAGTTGGCCGCGCAAGAGTTGGGCGACCGCACTCGTTTCCGCAGTTTGGTTTTGGGATGTGAGCGCGGCGGCAATTCTGGCCAATGTGATAGCGGATATTCCTGCGCATACTCGCAGAACATTTCGTGGCAAAACAAAACCACGCCGGCGGGGAAAGAAACCAATCCGCGGCAGTTGTTCGATCGATTGTTCCGCGGCAACAACTCCGAAGAAGCAACGGTGGCGGCGACCGAACGACGTCAGCGGCGGCGTAGTGTTTTGGATTATGTGCGCGACGAAGCCAAGCGCATGGAAAAATCAGCGTCGCAGGAAGACCGGATCAAGTTGGATGAATTCCAAAGCGGCGTACGGGAAATGGAGCGACGGATTGAGTTCGTGGAGAAGGATCACGTCGCCGAGGTCGGTGACGAGTTGCGGCCCGAGCGCAAACCCAAAGACTT
>CAZMDZ010000276.1:0-5604 GCA_964565175.1 uncultured Planctomycetales bacterium | reverse complement strand
CAGTGAATTCGGCTGTTCCGAGTTCTAAACCTAAACTGCCCAGACCTGGCAAGTCATCCATCGTCGCCCGCCACAGTACCTGACCGCCTTCTTTTGGTTCCGCCTGAGATTCCATCCAGCGCAGCAAGGGCACGCCTTCACGCCCGCGCCCCTCGACCACGGCTCGCAAAACCGCAGCACTTGCGTCTGCTTGCCCGCGAGTGGCGGCAATGGGCAAGTAGGCTCCGGTGGGCACGCCAGCGGCACTGCACAGTTGCACCACTGCAGAAAAAGGCTCGACCTCGCTCAGCCGCCCTAGCCAGCGATCACCAAAAACCACGGGCATGTCCACAGCTAAGCCATAATTGGATCCAGCCGCCAAAACCAGCCGGTGCTCGCTGCGACGATATTCAAAAACCGGAATTTCTAGCCAAGCCACGCCCGGCAAATCTGCTGGCCGGCCCTGTTCGCGCTCAAGCTGAACGAATTCAGTCGTCGAGGCAAGATTCGACGAGGTCGGCGCCCGGCGCGGGTCCACTCGATCGACAATTTGGCCTGCCAACGGCATGATCACCGCTGCGACCGGAGCAACCATCGCCCGGCCAATCGCCTGCAAAGGCCCCCACTGCATCCAGGATTGCAGCAACAAAGCCGCTAGAAGCAACCCCAAGAGCAGGGAACGACGATGGCGCTCTGCAATGGGTAGCAGGAACACTGCTACAGATCATCTCCCTCAGAGAGGAAGGTCGCGTAAAGGTCCAGGTCTTCGAGGAAGCGTGCGGTGCCGCGGGCAACGGCGGTCAGCGGATCAGTGTCAATGCGACACGGCAGGCCCGTATGCTCGGTAATGAAGCGGTCGAAGCCTGGCAGCAGCGCACCACCACCGACAACGACGATTCCTGATTCCAACAGGTCACTGCCGATTTCCGGCGGCGCTGCCTCCAAGCAATCCAGGACCGAACGCAAAATACCGCGCAAGGTATCGTGCAAAGCGTCTCGGATCTCTTCGGAATTGATCACCGCCTTGCGCGGCATCAAGTTCAAAGTGTCGCGACCAGCGACCTCGAGGGACTTTTCTTGATCCAGCGGATGAGCGGAACCAATCGTCTTTTTGATCGTTTCGGCGGTTTGCGGGCCGATCTGCAAGTTGTGGTTCTTGCGGACAAAATTCAAGATCGCGTCGTCCAGGTCATCACCGGCGACCTTCACCGACTTGACGACCACAGGCCCACCTAGAGCCAACACCGCGACTTCGGTGGTACCGCCACCGATGTCGACGATCATCGAGCCCTCGGCTTCGGTAATCGGCAAATCCACACCAAGGCCAGCGGCCATCGGCTCATCAACCAAGTACACCTTGCGCGCACCCGCGCGTTCGGCCGAGTTGATCACCGCCCGTCGCTCCACTGTGGTGATGCCAGAGGGAACTGCAATGACCACCCGCGGGCGCACCATCGAACGGCCTTCGTTGGCCTTGCGCAGAAAATAGCGCAGTAGCTTCTCGGTGACTTCAAAGTCAGCAATCACTCCGCCTTTCAACGGCCGGATCGCCTCGATGTTTTTCGGCGTTTTGCCGAGCATGTCGTAGGCCTCGAGGCCCACACCCATGCCGTCAAGGATCACCTCGTTGGTGCCCTTGTAGACGGCAACCACAGACGGTTCGTCAAGAATGATGCCGCGCTCTCGCGATGCGATGAGCGTGTTGGCAGTGCCGAGGTCGATGCCGAGATCCTCCGACAAGGAGAACCTTCCAAAAAGCCGGTTCAACAAGATTGTGTCCGCTACAGGAGAGAGGGCCGAAGCCGCATGCAGTATAGGGGGATCGTCGCCCGGAAAAAAGAGAACAGCCGCCGCCAATTGGCGACGGCTGTTAATTCCGGCTGAGATCGACTATTCGGCGGAGCTTTTCGCTTCGTCGTACTTCGTATTGAAGAACATTCCTTCCCCGTAGTGCAAGCCCCGGGCGTAGTCGAACATGAACAAAGCAACGACCAAAACTAGGCCGGTCACCACAGCGATCACGCTTTCCACCGGCGGACCAGGCTTGATCTCTTTAGGCTCTTTTACGGCCTTAGCCTTCTTTTCCTTAGCCGGCTTAGCGGCCTTTCTTTTACGCTTTGCAGCCATTTTTTGGTCTCCGGTATGAGGATTACAAACGAGTGACTACAGCGTCGCCAGCAGCGATTTCACCCTCACCAGCCATGCTGATGGTGGCAGCGCACTGGTGCGTGTTCACGGTTTCGACGTGGACTTTGCCCTTGTAGAGCGAGCCGTTGTAAACATCGAAGGTGTGACCCGGCTTGACGCCATCGGCCTTACCAAGGTTGAGAACGACGACGGTGGTGCCGTGAGTGTTATCAACCGTGGTGACGCGCCCGGACAGGTCCGGCTGGTCGTTCAAGTTGTTCAAGTCAATCTTGTACAGCTTGGCAACCTCTTGCAGTTTGGCGTCCTTAGACTCGGCCAAATCCTTGGCACGGCCCAAAGCGATGGTCAGCTCGTCGCGCTCGCGGCTGACGGAGTCAGCGGTACGAACAGCGTCCTGGCGCTCTTGCTCAGCGGAGTCGCGGGCATCGAGTGCCTCGTCGCGCTCCGAGCGAAGGCCAGTAGCCTGCTGGTTGAGTTCCGCAATGCGGGACTCTTGCTGACGGTTCGTGCTCCCCAAGTCTCCGAGTTTGCCATCGATGCTGGTCAGGCGCTCGCGCAGATCTGCGTTCTGCTCGCGCTCCGTCTTCAGCTCATCTTCCAGGGCAGCTTTTTCGCTTTCCAGGTTGGCTTTGTCGGAAGCCAAACGATCTTTCTCGTTGGCAATGGTTTGCTTTTCGGTTGTTAGCTCGCCGATAGTTTTGTCTGCGGTGCTCTTCGCGGTAGCGAGATCAGCTTCCAAACCTTCCGCTGTGACTCGCCAATCGGAGCCAGTTTGGATCAAGGTTGCTGCTGCGCCGACAAAAATGGCGGACAAGACTAGGTTGAGGACAATGAAGACCTTGCCGATGGGACTCATCGAAGTCGTTCCTGCGTGAGGGTTTCAGGGGGGGAAGGAAGCTGAGCCGAAGCTTGAAGCAGGCTGAGCTAAGTAAGTCCACGTAGTAGACACGCTAACCGGGTCGGTTTCGCGGTCTCTGTGAAGCGAAAGCCTATCGACGGCCTTGATGAGGGTCAAGCACTGCTATTCGCCTTTCGCTTAGCTAGCCAAATCCGCAGACGCACAGCAACCGCCCCAAGTAGGGACAGCCACGCGACCAACGGCGCAACTAGCCACCCCCACTTTAGATAAGGCGTCGTCCACGTGGGGGAAATTCGCGCCAAATCAGCCACAAAATAGGCTTCTTCTCCACGAGGTAAATTTCCAATGAGTCGACCGGCGCTGTCGAAAAGTCCGCTGATGCCGGTATTGGCGACGCGAAAAACCGGCCTCCCGGTCTCGCGAACGCGGTATTGAGTCGCCGCCACCATCTGATCCATCTCTTCACTGAGGCCGTACCAATTTTCGTTCGAAAGCACCAAAAAAGCTTCGGCCCCTTCGTTGGCCTGATCGCGAAACGGCTTTTCGAACACGTTTTCCCAACATACGGCCCCGCCCATCACCATGCCGCGGAAGCGCAAGGGGCCGAATTCACCGGTACGAATAAAGTTGGGCTTCAGCAAACTGGCACGATAGATCCCCTGAGCGACGGCCCCTGCCCCAGGAAATTTGCCGGAAAAAGGCAGGCTTTCGCCGAATGGAACCAGCTTGGTCTTGGAAAAATGATCCACCAAGTCGCCGTTTTGATCAAAAGCCAAAAATTCGGAAGCCCTTGGACTAAATTCTGGCCCTGACTTGAGTGGAACTCCTAAGTAGTAATGAGCACCAGTCACAAAGGTGCGCTCTTGCACCGGGTCCCAAAGCAGGGGCTGAATTCGACGAGCGGCGAAATCCCGCAGGAATTCATTGGCATATTCGTCAGGGTCGCGGTGAATCCACTCGCGGCGCATGAACCCATCGGCCCCCGGTTCGGAAAGGGGCGGCACTACGGGGAATGGGAACATCGTTTCGCCCCAAACCACTAAGTCGACGTCGGGGTAGAGGCTGAGCGCTTCTGTGGTGAGCCGCGCATGCCGCATGTAAACGTCTTTGGCTTGGTACTTGACCGGCCCCCCGCCATCTACGCCGTGCTTCTCTTGGATCGACAAATTGGCTTGCACGCCCAAAGCACGCACGGTGGACTCGGTTGGCGCCGGGTCGGCCGTTAAAAGAATGGCCAAGAGGGTGATCAACGGAGCAGGGGCCAATTCCCAAGCGTGTCGTCGGCTGAAAAGGGCCCAGGCAAAGCCCCCCCACAAGGCCACCATCAGCGAAACGCCCGCTTCCCCGAAGACCGAAGCCCACCCCAGCGCCACAGGCCGGTCGGCGAAGCCAAGGGCCAACGAGCCCCAGGGCACTCCGCCCATGGGATAGTGGAAGCGAAAGTACTCCGCGGCAACGACGGCCAGCGCGGCGGCCAGCGAGAGCGGCATCCATTTGCGCAACCCTCGATAGATCCAGCGTTCGGCCAGCCACCAAGCACCGAGGATGAGGCCGACGAAAAACGGCGCGACGGCGTGGACGTGTTCACTAAGAAAGGAGAAGAACAGCGCGACGTGGGCAACGCCTCCCAAGTAGTCCCCTATTCGTGAGCCGCCTTTTTCCCAGTACCAAATGCGCAGCGGAATGGCGAGCAAAGCCAATTCGGCCAACCACCAACCGGGGAGGGCGCCGACTCTGACCACAGCGGCCAGAATGGGTAAAAGCAAGATGTAGGGTTTCAAAGTCTCAGAAACTCTACCGCGTCACCTGGCTGCAGTTCACTCCGTGGAGGCACTTTCATTAAGACCTCGGTTCCCGCCAAGCTGGTCCAGTCTCCGGAACCCGTTTCAGGGCGTGGAGTAACCATGGTTTGGCCCTGCTCATTCCGACCGAGGGCGGCCAACACAAAGCGCACCCGGGCTTTGGCCCGTGCGGCACCGCCAGCAACGCCAGCTTCCAACGGCATCGCGAGCGGGCGAGGTTTCCCTGCCAACACTTGCAACAGTGGACGAGCCAGCAATTCAAAAACGGCTAAAGCTGAGACTGGATTCCCAGGCAATCCCATTGCCCAGGTGCCGTCTGCGGTTTGGCCGACCCAGACAGGTTTGCCGGGCTGCACGCTGACGCCATGGAAGAGGCGCTCGAAGCCAGCCGCGGCAAAGGTGTCAGGCAGGTGATCCTTGGTGCCCATGCTGACGCCACCGATGGTGATCACTAGGTCGGCTTGATCGCGCGCATTTTCGACCGCTTCCCGCAGTGCATCAGGGCGATCGAGCACGTGCTGCTCCAGGGCGACGTCGGCGCCAGCGGTTTGCACCTGTAAGCAGGTCGCCAGCCGGTTCGAGTCGCGGACTTGATGCGGCTTGGGCTGCTGGCTCCAGGGCACGACCTCATCTCCAGTGGAGAGTACGGCGACGACCGGCTTGGAGTAAACCTGCAAGGGGTCGGCTCCACAACCCGCGGCAGCGGCGAGGTCGGTTGCATGAAGCTGGTGCCCTCGGCCCTTTAATTGACGCCCGGGGGCCCCCATTTCTCCAGCGTTTCGCACGTGTTGTCCGGTCCGACAAGGTTGTTGGATG
>CAZMDZ010000275.1:0-5611 GCA_964565175.1 uncultured Planctomycetales bacterium | reverse complement strand
CAAATCCCGGGGGCGAGTTCGATAGGGTCCTTCCCTGCTTGAAGGAATATTTCATTCCCTCTTTCTGCAGCGAGGCCACGGCTTGATCCATCCACGGCTTAGCGGCATCGGTGGACTTCCAATCGCCGCCCATCAGCGCATCCATATTGAGTTCCATTCCCATGCTGGAATCAGATTCAGGGTCATCGCCGCTGACTTCGATGCCAACCATCTTTTTCAGCGCGCGGTCCATCATCGTGGGGTGGCCGATCCACTCGATCTTGCCTTCGCCGTTGACCAAAAATGACGTCGGGATGCCGCGCTGCTTGGCCGCATCCATGTATTCCTTGTACACCGAGCGATCCGGGTCGGTGCCCAGGGTGTACTGAGTTCGCTCGGCCCACTTGGGTTGATCGAGAAAGGTCTTGGCGACGTCCAAGCTTTCGTCGCTGAGGCCGATGATGACGATCTTGTCGCCGAGTTCTTCCTGCAACTTGCTCAGATGCGGCATGCTGTCTTTGCATGGCGGACACCAGGTGGCCCAAAATTCAACCACGTAACACTGGCCGGGTTGAAACGACGGGACTGGATCGCCTTTGATCCAATGCTCGACATCTAATGCCGGAGCGTTGTCGCCGACGCGAAGAGTGGCTTCCTGTGCGTACAGATCGCTGGAGCCGGGGAAGAGGCCGGCGGAGGCTGTCAGCACGGCGGGAATCAGGAGGTTTTTCATGATGCCGGATAGAGGCAAGCTGCGTGCCAACCAGGAAATTTGATTTCTCCCCCAATTTTCGGGCCTAGAGACCGGACTCGATGGGGAACCATCCCCATATAGGGAAATCTATCCCCAAATCAGCGGCCGATCCCGCGCCGGTCTTGCTCAGCAGCCTGCGTCCTTGCGGTCGTACTTCTCGAGTCGATACAAAAACGCTTTGTACGGCATATTGAGCAATTTGGCCGCCCGAGTCCGGTTGCCATTCGCCATCTCCATCGCCTGATGGAGCACGTTGGCTTCGTGACTTTCCCAATCCAAACCATTCGGACCAAGCTGAAATTCGCCACTGCTGGCGCCGCTGGCGTGGACGGCTGCGGCTTCCTGCGGCAAGTCCTCCGCACTGACTTTGCCGTCTCGCGCCAACAGCACCAAGCGCTCCAATGTATTCGACAATTCACGCACATTACCGGGCCAGGTATGACCCAATAACCAACGCGTGACGACTGCCGGATAACTTGGTCGCGCACAGCCATGACGACGGACCAGAGCTTCGGTGATGTGCTCGACCAACTGCGGCAAGTCTTCACGGCGCTCACGTAGCGGCGGCATGTGCACCGGCACCACCGCCAGCCGGTAATACAAATCTTGGCGGAACTGACCAACAGCAGCCTCGGCTTGCAAATCTAAAGGCAATTCGCCGACTTCATCCAAGAACAAAGTTCCGCCTGCAGCCGCTTGAAAATAGCCGGGGCGGTCGCGGTCGGAACCGGTGAATGCACCTTTGCGGGCGCCGAAAAAAGTGGCATCCGCCAGGTCGGCGGGAATGGCGGCGCAGTTGACGGCAACGAAGGGCTTTTCCCTGCGGCCGGACAGTGCATGAAGAGCGCGCGCGGCCAGTTCCTTGCCGGTGCCACTTTCACCCGTGAGCAGCACCGTGACGTCGGTATCAGCGACGCGTTGGAGAGCACTGTAAACCTGTTGCATACCTGGCGCGCGGCCGACCATATCGACCAAGCGATCGCGTTCGGAAAGTTGCTCATTGAGGCGTCGGTTTTCATCGACGAGTCGGCGGGCGCGCAAGCCACGTTCGACTGCCAGCAACAGCGTCTCGCGCTCGAAGGGCTTGGCCAGGTAATCGTCGGCACCGGCGCGCACCGCTTCGACCGCGCGGGCGATGGTGCCGTAAGCCGAAACCATGACGAAGGCAGCATCGAATCCCTTTTCTTGCATCGATGCGAACACCTGCATGCCATCGATACCAGGAAGTTTCCAGTCGCACAGAACGAGGTCAAAAACGCCGGTGGCCAACTCGGTTAAGCCATCTTCGCCGCTCGCTGCCGCCACTACCTGATAGCCTGCGCTGCGCAGCAACTCGCTGACCAAATTGCGCTGAGGAGCTTCGTCCTCAATGAGCAAAATACGGGCGAAATCAGTCATTTGAGCTCTCCAGAAGCGATTTGAGGCATAACCAAGCTCGGCAGCCGCCGCCGTCACGGTTTGCCAACTCCAGTCCACCACCATAACGATTAACTGCAATCCGTCGGGCTAAATAGAGGCCCAGTCCAGCGCCGTGTTCCTTGGTGGTGAAATGCGGGGTGAACAACTTGTCCTGCAAGTCGCTGGCGATGCCGCAACCACGATCCAAAACTTCCACTTGAACCTGGTCCGCGGAATGAGTGGCTTGAATTTGGACTTCGACCTCGACTGCTCCGCCATTTTCGGCTGCGCCAGCCTCGACCGCGTTGGTGATCAAAACATGAACCAATGCCCGGACTTCAGCGGGCACGCCCAATAGCTTAGGCAGATCAGAATCCGCGCGAATCTGGATGTTGGGGATGGGGTCCCCAGACTGCATCAACTCGAGGGCGACGTCACGACAAGTATCGACCAAAGAAACCTGTTCCAAGTGACCGCTTCCTGCACTGGAAAGGGCGAGAAAGTTGCGCATCGCACGATCCACTCGCTGGACTTGGGCGTGCACCGATTTGGCTAACTCTCCACGACGGCTTTCATCCAATTGACCATCGACCAAACGCTGAGCTGACAAGCCGATAACATGCAGCGGGTTTCGCATCGCATGAGCCAAGCCGCGCGCCATTTCCCCGACCTCGGTCAGGTGGGCTTGCTCGCGAAAACGAGCCGCCTCTTGCTGCAACTCCTCCAACCGCGTCGACATCGCGTTGAAAGACTGAATCACCTCGCCCACTTCTGCTCCGCCGCGCACGGGCAAAGTCTGGCCAAAGTCGCCGCCGCCAACCTTTCGAGCAGTCACTGCTAACTGACGCAAGGGCACACCAAGCTTGTGGGCGGCGATGGTCATCACCAATAAGGCGAGCAACAAGATGAGTGCGGTTCCAAGGATCAGGCCAGACCGAAACTCCTTCAATCGGCGATCGAGTGGATTTTCTGAAAAGGGAAGGTCTACGCCGAACCGTTCAGTAGCGACTCCTGTGACCAGCTGATCGGCAAGAGGGTGATCGTGAGATAAAACTTTAACCTCGGTTCCGACTCCCCATTCGCGGCTAAGCCCGCCTTGAAGAATCGGTCCAAACTGCTCCACCGATCCAAACCCTGGCCCCTCGATCAGCACTCCGCCTTCGCGGAAAACGATCTCCGCTCCGGCAAATTCCTCGGCCAAGCCCAACTGCTCAAAGATCGCCTGACCAATTTCCACCGCATCCTGACGTCGACCTTCTTCCATCTTTTCGGTCAATGCCGACAGCAGCCACCATTGGGCAAGCCCCAAAAGCCCGATCAGGGCGATGAAAAAAAGGATCAAGCGAGTCCGTAGGGTCATGGCAGTGCTTCAAGTTTGCGGAACTGCAAAACAGTGGCAAGCGGTGTGCCGTCAGCGCAAAAATGCAGTTGGGCTGCCCGCGCCACGCTAACTTTTGCCCATGGCATTGTTCCAAAAGGCCCCCTCAACCTCGGAGGAGTACGAAAAGTACAAACCTCTGGACATTCCACCGGACAAGGTCCTCGAAATGGACGAGGACGAGTGGTACGAAAAGGTTTATCGCGGGGAGAGCTTTCCACAGCTGACCATTCGCGCGGTGGTCATGGGGTCGGTGCTGGGCTTTTTACTTGCCTTCACTAACTTGTACATCGGCTTGAAAACGGGTTGGGCTCTGGGCGTCGCCATCACCGCCTGCATTGTTTCCTACGTGGTTTGGAACGGCCTGCTGAAGCTGCGCATTGCGCGCACGCCGATGACCATTTTGGAAACCAACTGCATGCAGTCGACAGCCAGTTCAGCCGGTTATTCGACCGGCGGCACCATGGTTTCGGCGATTTCGGCGATGCTGATGCTTTCGGTAACCGAAGCCAATCCCCAGGGTGTACATTTACCCCTTGGAGTTCTGATTCTTTGGACGTTGTTCCTCGCCGCCCTCGGCACGGTCATGGCTATCCCGATGAAGCGGAACATGATCAATCATGAAAAGTTAAAATTCCCGTCCGGCACGGCAGCGGCGGTGACGCTTCAGTCTCTTTATTCCGAAGGAACGGAAGCGATCAAAAAGGCGTATGCACTGATGTACTCCGCTGTATTTGGGGCGATCTTCCCAATCCTGCTTGAGCTACACCTCGTACGCACCCCCACCATCAACGACGTCGGGAACAAAATGGATGTTGGCTCACCACTGCTTCGGGGAACCTCGCCGATTTTCGATCTCATCCCGGGCCGGGGCCAACATGAAGTCGATGGACAGATGGTCGATGCCAAGCCGTCGGATTGGACCATGGTTATGGACCACAACCCTGTGATGATCGCCGCTGGTGCACTGGTTGGCTTGCGCATTGCTGTATACATGACCTTAGGTGGATTGCTATTGGCCTATGTCATGGGTCCCTATGGCTTGACCGATTCTTGGACCAGCCCACTCGACAAGGTCACCAAATCGACTTCGATACCATCCGAGGCTTGGAAAGAAATCGGACTATGGCTAGGCGTCTCAATCATGGTCTCCGCCGGCATTTTGGCTTTCCTCCTTCAATGGAAAACAATCATGCGGGCCTTTTCTGGATTTGGTGGAGGCCGTGGAACCGGATCTTCCAACGATCAAGTGCGCACCAATACAGAAGCTCCCGGAAGCTGGTTCCTATGGGGCACGGTACTCTCCGGTGCTGGAGTTGTGTGGGTCGCGAATGAGTACTTTGAGATCCCCTACGGTTATGGTGTTCTCGCTGTGCTCCTGACCTTTTTCCTCGCACTGGTTGCTTGCCGAGCCACGGGCGAATCAGACATTACACCAGTCGGGGCAATGGGCAAGATTATGCAACTGACCTTTGGTGCATTGATTCCGCAAAGTACCTCGGCCAACTTGATGACGGCATCGATCACGGCGAGTTCGGCTGGTTCCTCCGCTGACTTGCTGAACGACTTGAAGTCAGGCTACTTGCTTGGCGCCAATCCACGTCGTCAGTTTGTCGCCCAATTCATGGGTATCTTTGCTGGCACCTTGGCCACCGTCGGCGGATTTCGCCTGCTGGTACCCAACGCAGAAGTTCTCGGTAGCGCTCAGTTCCCAGCACCGTCTGCCGTCGCCTGGAAAGCCATTGCCGACGTCTTCAAGTTGGGCTTTGCCAATATGCATTCGCCGTTTGGGCTGGGCCCAAAGGGTCCGGCCCTTTGGGCCCGGCCCAAAGGGCCCAGCCGTTTGGGCCGGGCCCAAAGGGTCCGGCCCAAAGGGCCGGGCTGACATTACAGTAACTAATTATCAAACCAATGAATGCCGTAATGTAATACACATTATGTTTTTGTACACGCTCGCAAGTGCGAGTTGCTTGCAAGATACTTGCCTTTTGTGCCTGGGCCATAGGCCCAAACCATTGGAGGCGATGGCCTGTATGGCTGAGGCCATGGGCCATAGGACCAGCGATGGCCAGAATTGTCCAGGCAACGCCAGATTACAAAAC
>CAZMDZ010000274.1:0-5663 GCA_964565175.1 uncultured Planctomycetales bacterium | reverse complement strand
AACGGCGCACGAACTTGGGTGCAGGCCCCATGCTGAGGCCGATGACGTCGTGCAAAACCAAAATCTGGCCATCGCAGCCGCCGCCAGCGCCGATGCCAATGGTTGGAATGCTCAAGCTCTTGGTCACGGTCGCGGCGACATCGGCCGGAACGCCTTCGAGGACCACGGCAAAAGCACCCGCCTCTTCAACCGCCAGCGCATCGGCCAATAGTTTTTGCGCACTATTCACAGTACGTCCTTGAACCCGATATCCGCCCTCGGCATTGACCGATTGAGGCAGCAGCCCAACATGGCCCATCACCGGAATATCCGCTTCCACCAGAGCTTCAATCAAATGAGCCCGACGAACTCCGCCCTCTAGCTTGACCGCTTGAGCACCGCCTTCGCGGACCAAGCGCAAGGCATTGCGCAAAGTTTCTTCCTCATTAACGTGGAAGGTGCCAAAGGGCATGTCGGCGACAACCAACGGCCGGTCAACAGCACGCTTCACCGCGCGGGTTGCGCTAATGATCTGGTCCAGCGAAATCTTGAGCGTGCTTGCGTGGCCTAGAACCACGTTGGCCATCGAATCACCGACGAGGATGACTTCGAAGCCGGCTTCGTCGACGAGACGAGCGCTGGGGTAGTCGTAGGCGGTCAGGCATAGAATCGGCGGCCCGTTTTTGCGTGCGCGGATGCGCGGCGCAGTGACCTTCGACGGTTGAGGTGGCTCCGGCGAGGATTCGGCATTGCTGCCGTACACCGGGTTTTGATCGCTATTGCTCATGGGGAGCCCCGTAGGGCGCGGTCCTTGCCACTAGGGCGGACGGGCGAATCAGACCGCTGGATTCTAGCAGTCCGTTGAAATGGTGCTTAACAAGGGGCTGAGCCGTGGGCCAGGTTGAGGGCATCCTCGCAGGCCTGATCGAGCTGATCGGTCCACTTGACTTCGATGGCGGTGAGATTGGTCCGCAACTGCTCCGGGGTGGAGGCACCGATCAGCACCGCACCGATTTCAGGCTGTCTCAAGCACCACGCCAAAGCCAAAACGGGCAGTGACATGCGGTGGTCTTCAGCGATTTCTTCGAGTCGGCCGAGGGTGCGATAGGCTTCGCCATCGTCGAGTAAACGGTCCAAAAAACCACCAGGAAGCGGATTTTCAGCGCCGCGGCTGTTGTTAGGCCGGTTGTGGCGGAACTGATACTTGCCACTGAGGAAACCCTGAGCCAGAGGCGACCAATTGAGCAGGCCAATGCCCAACTCGCGGCAAGTCGGCATCACCTCTTCTTCGATTTGGCGCGACATCATGTTGTAGGGCGGCTGCTCCGAAATGGGCGCCGGCACGCCCAAGTCATGGCTTACGGCCACGGCCTGCCGAATTTGCTTCGCCGACCAGCAGCTGGTGCCCCAATAGAGGATTTTTCCAGCCCGGATGAGGTCGCCCATGGCGCGTACCGTTTCCTCAAGCGGCACAGTATTGTCCCAGCGATGGCACTGGTACAGATCCAGGTAATCCGTATCCAACCGGCGCAAGCTGAGGTCGATGGATTCCATGATGTGCTTGCGCGAAAGCCCGCAATCGTTGACGTCATCGCTCATCGGGAAATAGACCTTGGAGGCGATGACCAAGTGCTGGCGTCGGCGGCCACGGATGATGCCGCCAAGGAATTCTTCAGCCACCCCGCAGTCGTAAACGTCGGCCGTGTCCAGCATGTTGATGCCAGCAGCGAGGGCAAGATCGACCATTTCTCGGGCATTTTCGACGCCGCCGCGCTCAAAAGTAAGCCAGGATCCAAAGGCTAGGCGCGAGATCTTCAGTCCACTATTGCCGAGGGCGTTAAATTCCATACCCCAGCTTAGCCGTAGATGGCAACCTCGGGAAGGCCAGATGAAGGGTTGAATCGCCGTCCATTAAGCGTCATCCTATACCTGTGCGCTTGGTCAGCATCCTGATTGCGGTCGGCGTGCTGCTGGCCGGGGCCACCATGTGGCACCTGGAATCAAAACAGCAGCAGCGGTTGGAGGGAGGTGTGCGCATCTTGGCGGAAAAGATGTTTGAACCCTTCGTTGCCGAATGGGCGGCGCAGCATGCCAGCGACTACTCCCACGAGATTCTGATCGACATCGCCGGGCCTTCTCGCTTTCGCAAGCAAATCCAACAGGCCAGCGATCAATACGACGCTTTCCTCACCGATGTCTACGGTGGTTATCCGGCCGAGCTTCGTCGCCAAGGCCGCTTGCGTCACTTTTTTGGCGGTCCGCTCAAGCTCTTAATTCGCGCCGACGGCAATCAGGTCTCGGTGGTGGAAGCTAGCTTGGATCAACCGGTTCCCTTAGGGAAGGTATGGCCGCAATTAACCGGTCGAACCATTGGGGTCTTACCGCTCGATACCACACTCGGACGGGAAACCGGCTTGTGGTTAGAAGCGGAGCAGGTCAAGGATCTGGGGGAAGAGGACGGACCCAAGCTGCGCATTTTTTCGCGTACCTTAGATTTGCTGCAAGCGCTCCATAACGGTCACGTCGACGCCGCCATCCTGCGCGCGGATTTGAAAGATCCGCCGAATACCGAGGTCTTGGCTTGGCACAAACTTTATGGTCAACCGCAAGACCATTATGAAATGGGGATATTGGTGATGACCGACAGCCCGCACCGCGAATTAATTCGGGTGGTGTGGCTGGACATGCAACCGCAGTTTTTGAAGTTTGCCGAACTACGGCAATAGGCTCTGCAAAGTTTCTTGAGCCGTTAACCAATCGCGATCGGCGGGCTTCCACTCGGCCGGTCCAATCCAAATCGGTCCTTCGGCATCGCTGCTAGGCAAGCGACCATGGCTGCCGCGCACCAGTGTCGTGTCGAGCGGGATCACGTTCATGGTCATGCGCATGCCGAGCTTCTTCGCCAGCACTTTGCCAATCACCCGCGGCTTCAACAAAGGCTTAGTTGGGTCGAGGAACAACTCGCATGGGTCATAGCCAGGCTTACGGTGGATGTCGACGGTGCGAGCAAAATCGGGTTCTTGATCGCTTTCAAGCCAATAACGGTAGCCAAACCAAAAGCCCTTTTCGGCGACCAAAAACAGCTCGCCACTGCGTTCGTGATCCAAGCCAATGGAATTCATTTCTTCGGCCTGGTAAACCCGTTCTACTCCCGGCAGCGCTTCCATTAACGTCGCAACCTCATCCATTCGCTTGGCATCGTTGACATAAACATGTGCGCACTGATGGTCACATACCGCAAATGCCGACGAATTTCCCGGATCCAACAGCGCACCGTTTTTCGCCGGGTGCACCGAAAGCAGCCCAGCATTGCGCAGAGCCAAATTGGGTTCCACTGCGGACTGTACCTCTTCAATACCATATTCGCTGAGCACCACCACTTCCATATCCCGCTTGTCCGCATCATCGAGCAGACGGCTCAGTTCCCGGTCCAGTTCCGCAGCGGCGCGGTCAGCCTCCGGCCCATTCGGTCCAAAGCGTTGCAGGTCGTAATCGAGGTGGGGCAGGTAAACCAAGGTCAATCCTGGTTGGTCCTGCTTGATCACATCTAAGGTTGCGTCAATGATCCAGCGACTGCTAGCAATGCCTGCGCCAGGACCCCAGAATTGGAAGAGCGGGAACTCGCCAAGGCGTTGATTGAGTCGCTCGCGCAGCTCCGGCGGGTTGCTGTGAATATCCGGTCCCTTGCGGCCATCAGCCCAATAAGTAGGTCGCGGCGTCAACGACAAGTCAGCGTGGCTGGGTAAATTCCACCACCAAAAAATTTGTGCCGTCTTGCTGTTTGGGTAGCGTTCGCGCCATTGTTGAAAAAGAGTGGGTGCTTGCAGTAAGCCGACCGATTGCCGCCAAAGCCAAACCTCAGCAAGGTCTCGAAAGTACCAGCCATTGGCAACCGCGCCATGGGTGGCTGGCCGCATTCCAGTCAGCATGCTGGCTTGGGCGGTGCAGGTCACCGCCGGCAAATCAGGTCGCACGTAAGCCTGGCTTCGATTTTTTGCCCAAGCCTGCAATTGAGGCATCGCCCGCTGCATCAGCTGCTCGGTCAAGCCTACTGCATTGACGACTAGGACAGGTCTCATCGGATCCGAGCCTCGGCGATGACGCGGATCTTATTCAAAACGCGGGAAGCTCCAGCCTCGTTCATTCGAATTTCTGCCTCGTCTAGCGAAAACCACTCCAGTTCCTGGGACTCACCCGCGCCCGGACGCAGCGGTTGCTGAGGATCGGCGACGAACAAGTAACGCACATCTAGGTGGTCGTGACCGAGCATGTCACCCTTTGCTGGAATCGGGTGGATGTCCAAATCGAAAATCACTGGGTCGCCGAAGAAATCAAATTGCTCCAGGCCACTTTCTTCAGCCACTTCGCGCACCACAGCCTTGGCCGGATGTTGCTCGCCGTCGTCGTGACCGCCGACTTGCAGCCACCGCTCTAATTTGCGGTGGAAGTGCAACAGCATGCAGTCCAAATCTGGGCTGACAATGTAAGCGCTTGCCGTAATGTGCCCCGGCATGGTGTCGCGATGCCAGTAGAGCGAATTCTGCTCGACCAATTCCAGCATGCGACTGCGAAAAGCCTCTTCGGTTCCGTCGACGCCGCGGTATTGGCGAAGTTCAGCTGCGAGGAGTTCTTGGCTCAAATCGCTTCCACTTCCATCAGTGGTTGGCCCTCGTCGACGTCGCTTGAATCTTCCACCAGGAAACGAACGACGCGAGCTTTGCTAGGCAAGCCGTTGTCGGCGCTGTACTTGACTGGGTTAAAAGTTTTCATCACTTCCAACAAACCGACGGTTTTGCCAGCGCCGATTTCGCTGCCATCTTCAACGAAGGCAGGCGAATCAGGGTCTGGGTTGCGGTAGAAGCGCCCGGCCTGCGGCGAAAGCAAAACCGGTAATCCACTTGCACTTGCTAGACCCGCACCAGGCTGGGTCAATTCCAAATCGCCATCGGCCGCAGGGATCAGTTCGAATAACACTTGCCCAAATTCAACCGGCTTATGTTTGCGCTCCGGTGGCTCGGTGGCGACGTAACCAATCACGCCATGCGGAATTTTCAACTCCATCACCTGGTCCAAAACCACCAGGTTTGCGCAGCAATCGCCCGCGCGGTACATGCTGCCTTCCTTGGGCGCCTTGGCATACAAGCCAACGGCCGGTGAGAGCAACTGCCAACCGCCTCCATCAAGAGGTTCGGCTTTCAGGTTCAGGGATTGGTCGGACATGATGTTTGAAGAGCGAGGGAAAGGGCGGAGCTAGCCTTGGGGGGAGACGCTTGGGCGGCGTTTGGGAGGACGCTTGGTGGGAAAGGCTTGGTGATTTAAACGCTTTCGGTCAACACATCCAGGTCGTGCAACGACCAGATGCGCGGGTTTTTGATTCGCCGCGAACCTTGGTTTTGGTACGAGGCCTCAATTAAGCATTCCAGATAAGGACGCAGCTCGCCTGGCGAAACAATTTCATCGGTGTCGCGTTGGCTGGCAGCCTTGTACGGATCCATGTCGCCTTCAATTCTGCTTTCCACCTGCGACATCCCCTTTTCGATGGCGGCACGCTCTTCAGGATCTTCGCTAGCAATTTCGAAGTCGTCGTCGAGCTTGGTGTTGTAGGCGGCAATAGCCAGGGTGCGACCTTCCATCACGCTTTGGCGCGACAGTGGCGTACTCAGCTGCAAGGTCGGTTCATAAGG
>CAZMDZ010000273.1:0-5680 GCA_964565175.1 uncultured Planctomycetales bacterium | reverse complement strand
CATATTTGCTGATTCAGAAGTTCCCGAGAATAATTTTCCCGCAACCTCGTTTACCAGTTTGGAAGACTCCACCCCTAACCTACTTGTCATTTCCGCAACCCCTTCCGTTACCTTTTTAGAAAACTCAGGACCATATGTTGACGCTGCGGACGCTAAAGTTTTTTGGAGGGCCTGAAGAGCCGATATAACTCCATCGGATGAAACTTTATACTGAAGAGCAGTATCGGCTACACCACGCGTAAGTTCTATGGAACTTTTCTCTGTGAGACCTAATACTTGACTATTTACTGCAACAAACCGAGAAGCACCTTTAATGTTTAACCCAAGAAGTTTGAACTCCGCAAGTAGTTTGACTGCTGACCTTTCAGAAGTTCGAATACTATTTTCAAAAACACTACCCACAACTTCAAGAGATTCACCAAAGCTTAAGCCCCTATTTTGTAGAAGGCTATAATCCGCCATAGCCATAGCAGATTTCCAGAAAAGCTCAGTGCTCCTCCCTGTTTTGGAATATATCTGGGATAGTTTACTGTGTTCTGCGGACGCTTTTTGGAAAGCAAGAGCCGCAGCGGCAAGAGGAGGGCCTACCTTGGATGCGAGCCCCTCCTTTTTAGATTGAAGGTGTTGCATGAAGGATGAAGTAAGAGACCTTTGAAGGGAAAACCCCTGCCCCATCTGTTTAAGAAATGAGTCCCCAAAAGACGTAAAAGCCTGAGCATGCCCCACATCCCTTCTATCATTATCCCTATTGGCTCCCCCTTCACTCATTATTCAAATTTTCCTAAAATGTTATTGACATACCGCGTAGCATCTATTTGTTTAATGTTACGGATATGCCTCCAATTATATACCCTGTACAAATACTTTGTAAATTTACCAACTATTTTTATTTCCTGGTAAGTTATGTACGTTCTTTTTTGGAACTTCTTTATAATGTACGCTCTAACGGTAGGAGAGATATGGTTTAAAACTATACCGGCAATGTAATCCTCTGTTCTAGTTTTAGACCCATTAAATTTGAACTTCCTAGTCCCCCCTTTCCCCTTTCTACGTAGACACATTACCAGTGGCTGGGGATTCGTTGCCCCTGGTGAAATATACATAAAGGAAAATAGGCTGCTTTTGGACGCGTCTACTTTAGTCTTGGTTCTAATGTTTGGTCTACGGTTTTTGGTGCCAAACATCTTAAATTCCATGCCCTGGGAAATTTCTCTCGGTTTTCTGTTCATTTTAGGTTTCTACGGACTTTAATCTATCATAGCTATGATGCTTTGAAAAGCCTAAACATAGAAAAGTAAAGAAAAAGAAAAAAAAGATAAAAGAAGTTCCTACTTAACTATAAGTTAAATTAACAGCGAATTTCTTGGAATGGACGAAAATTTGGAAATAAAGGAGTTTTTAGAACAAGTCAACTACGCATTATCTAAGGATTTTGTGGAGAAGTGGAGGTATAGGTTTTCTACTCCGTTCATCTCTATCTTCCAGAATAAATTACTTGAGGCTTTAAAGAAGGAAAAACCTATAAAAAAATCATCCCTAGTAATTGCTTATGTTTCAAAACACAAGTATGCCAGGGATGAAGTGATGGAGTTTTTCCGTCTAATAGATATTAGCCTTTACTATCCTTTGGTTTACGACGCTTAGCTTCACTAGCTTTTGCCTCCTCAAGCATTTTAGGGGTTCCTCCAAACTCTGGACATAAGTCCCTTACTTGACACCAGTTACAAAACTGATTTTGGCTTGGAGGGAATTCTACCTTCTTCTTTTTCCTAATCTCCCAGATTTTTTGCTTTAGTCGTTTAATAAACTTTTTAACTTGAGGTGCTCCAAACTTAATGGAGATTAGTTTATCCAGGTGAGGGTAGTAGTGAGCCACCGTAACTTTATCCAGAGGCACTTTATACATCCGCGAGATAGCGTAAGCGTACATGATTAGCTGGGCGTCATTGAATAAATCAGAGCTTGTTGAAGGTCTCCGCGAAGTTTTGTAATCAATGACCAAAAATTCACCGGTTTTCCCTTTAATAACACGGTCGATGATTCCATTGATTTTGTAATCATCATCCATCTCTATTTCAAAGGGGAACTCAGTACTGATGTTTTCATGGAGTTGAGAGTTGAAGGACAGGAAGTTTTTAAGTACCTTAGGGATTTCCTTCATCTTCTTGTCCGGGAACGTGTAGTTTCCTCGCAGGTCTTCGGCAATCTTCTCTAGCTCTTCAATAGTCTTTGCCTCGAATCCTACTTCAAAAATTTTGTGAACGTAGGAGCCGTATTGCAAAGCATCTGTGTTGCTGTTGGAATTATAGGTGTCTCTCAAATAATGGATGTACTTAAACGAGTACTTCGCTTTACACTCTTCATAGACTTTTAATTTACTTGGACTTACTTTATTTATAAACATGAAAATACCTTCTAACCTTATTAAAGAGTATTTATTATCAAAATTTAAGGAATACACCATCTCCCACGATGAATTCCTTGTAAACTCTATATTTACTCCCGACTCCAAGAAGCACCTTTCCATCAATATGGAGTCCGGTTTATGGCAGTGCTTTAAAACTAAAGAGAAAGGAAGTATTGTCCATTTGGTTTCCTTAATGGAGGGAATCTCGTATTTTGAGGCTCTTACCCTTTTCAACAGGAAACTACTTGATTCTCCTGAACTCCTATTCGTTGAGTCCAAGGAAATCAGGCAAGAACACATAAGGAGAGGCTACCGTACGATTATTGAAGAAACCAAGAACTTTAAAAAGCTTTCGGAGGCTTCTAGGTACTCGGATTTAGTTTCAGAGCGACTAGCATACAAATTTGTACAGTACAGAGGTTTAGAACACCAAACGTTTTACGTTGGAACTAAAGGGAAATTTGTTAATAGGTTAATTATTCCCTTCTCGTGGAATAATAATATGGAATACTTTCAGGCTAGGCTATTAACAGATTATGGCATGAAGTATCTCAACCCCTCCAGTAAAGAATACGGAATCAAATCGTCAGACCTTCTGTACCCCTTCAATGAGCACGCACAGCGCGTTGTTGTTACGGAGGGTCCGTTAGATGCAATTTCCCTTCAAGGCGCAGGAGTGAACGCTACAAGCACTCAGGGGAGCAACCTATCACATTCCCAATTAAATCAGCTCGTTAGACACAAAATTGTTCTCGCATATGACAATGACGAACCAGGCAGGCACGGAATGGTGAAAGCGGCACAAATGATGAAAAGTAAAAATATGCCGAATCCTTTCAAGGCACAGCCCCCTAAAAAGTATAAGGACTGGGGGGACTTTTATATGGATACAAACAAGAAAGAGGTAAAAGACTACATTCTAGTTCATACTAAGGAAATGGACTTCTACAACGGAATCAGCGAACAACTAGACTGAACCTGTCACTAGACACTGTTTGGTCTAGGACATTGGAACTTACCTGGAGCTCGTAGTTGCCTGTGTCTAATTGAGTTGCATCAAATAGGTAGGAAATTGTATCTTCCGAGTCAATGTGTACGGAACCCGAGGTATCTGACCAATCGAGGATTTGAGTATAAGGGAGTCCCTCTGAAGTGCTATCCTTTAGTTTAACAATTCTAATCGCCGCGCTAGTTATTACCGAATTACGGAAAATGTTTTTCAACTCCTCGGTAATGTTTCTGTTGTTAATAATATGGTCGCATAGGATTTGAATGCGAGTCTTGGAATTTTTATTAATATACTTCTGAATTAATTTAAAGCTTGTTTCCACTAAAAGGGGTTCTGTTAGGGAAAACGTTGAATCATTAAATAACTCAAAGGAGTGGACTAAAGTTCTTGGTTTGCTGGAATTGTTGGTGTCCGTAACCGTCCAGATATCAAAGTACTTACCTGTTGCGGAAGCGGCACTTTCAAAAACAGAAGCAGCCCCTCTGTAAGGACCCCCTGAAACTCCATCCTTTAGAACTACGGCGAATCTTCCTGTGTCTATTTTAAAAATACCACTAGCGGTTCCTACAGTACCATCAAAATTGGTAGGTAAAAATCCTGCGTCCCTTGGGTCCGCGCCCCCCGAGGGGATAAAAATAAAGTCGGCTTCACTATCATTAGAAGAAGGTACAAGCCCAAAAGTAGGAGAAGAGGCTGAAGTATCAAGCCAAACAGATGAATCACCGTTAGAGCTATCCTTAAAAATGTGAACACTACACACTTCCCAAGGGTCTACAGATGTGCCATTTTGGATGTAAAAAAGCTCTAAATAGGTGTTACCTACTACGGAGGGTCTATTGTGTCTAGGATTTACAGGGGTGCCGTTCAGATTTGCCATAACTCTGTATTATATACGAAGGTCATCACCCCTCATTCATGGCGTTTTCTTCCCTTTTAAGTTCTTCCTCAAAAATGTTTAAATATGCTTTCCTTTCCAAACGAGTTAGAAGCAACACGTCACTGTATGTAAAACGACATCTACGGATTAGAATATAGGACTCCTCTTCCAAGAGGGTTCCCTCACATATCTGTTCTAACTCGCTGAGAAAAAATTTGCGTTAAGAGGTAAGTCCAGAATTTCGTCTGCACCACAATTTGAACATAGGTATCGAACCTTAGTGTTTAAACCATAGGAGGTATCAAAAATTGCTGTTCTTAGGCAGTCCAAATCCTTGATAGTAATACGGGGAATAAACTCCCTAATAACACTAGGGTCCGTGTAGTCATTAAGTTTCTTTACGAACCTATACATATTAGTCATTAAGAGGTCCCCTGTTTCTAATAAGGATTCCTCGGACGCTCTTGGGGGTCTAATATGTGCAACAACCCCTGTGTCTGGAAGGTCCACTGTAATGACATCGCCTTTGTCTTCTGGGTAGTAGTTAACCCCTAGGCTAGGTAGATTTACTACGAGTTCGTTTTTTTCTCCGCACCCTGTACATAAGGACTCAATGGGGTAGTCCTCGCCATAAGATAACTCCCGAAGCTTAAACAGCAGGAAGTTCTTGTCTTGCATAACCAGAGATGGAACATCAACCCCTTGAATACACCTTTCCATCAGAGTGTCCAACACCCTAGAAGCGTCCGATGCCTTTTTGATGGAGCGTAAAAGTTTTTCGTCTTCAAAGTTAAAAGGTCTTACCTTTACAGAGGAGAGTCCCTTGTTAAACACTCCTCTAGAGGGGAGGTCCACGCTCACCCAGTCTCCCTTTCCTTTAGTATTTACAAGCAGCTCGTCCAGTGCGTCTTGGATAGGGTTGCCTCCCGCCGTCTGTTGGGCTCTAATGTCAGAGGGACGGGTCTCGCGTACAGGTTTCGCACCCTCGGGAGCGTTGGAGCCTTGTCCTTTTGCAAGGTCTAGTAAAGTTTTTTCTGTTTCAGCCATAATAATATTCGAACTATTACTATAATAGTGTGTTTAAATATTTATGGAAATTTTTATTTCAAATATTTACTCTGTCCTGAAAACAAGTAACGTCAGAGTTCTTCGAGCTTTAGGGAAAAAGTACTCTGCGTTAGCCCCTGGGTACCAATACACTCCCTCATACCGTAGAAGGGTGTGGGATGGGAAGAAAAATTTTTTTAGTTCTAAGTCCGGAAAATTCGGTACCGGGTTACTTCCTTACATCCTAGAGGACTTGGACTACATTGAAGCGGACTATAAATTAATAGATAAAAGAAAACCTAAAAAGCTTGAAAGCCCAGAGGTAGAAGGGATTGAATTT
>CAZMDZ010000272.1:614-5707 GCA_964565175.1 uncultured Planctomycetales bacterium | reverse complement strand
ACCGGCTCCACCACCACCGCCATCGGTGCCGCGGTAGCTTTCAATGTCGAGGTAAGCAGAGGAACCACCAAACTCATCGTTGTAGGAACCATGCTCTGAGGATCCGCTACCACCGCCGCCAGCACCACCGCGCAAATAGCCGTCTGTGGGCTCCAGGGTGTAAAAGTGCTCGAGGGTGCCGAAGTAGGACGGGTCAAACAAACCGCCGGATGCGTCTTCGATCGAGTGGGCGGTGGTCAGGTTGTCTAGGTAGATGTAAGACTGCCAACCGTCGCGATCCGCTTCGATTTCAGAATCGCGCCCGGTTCCTTTGAGACCGTTGAAGTCCCAGTTGGTTGTTCCCGAGTTGGCGTCAATGTCTGGATCACGAAGAGCTTCGCCGAATGGATCGTAGAAGTTGGGATCCTCGGCAATGTGGAAATCGCCGCGCTCACCAGCAGTCCAGTAACCGCCTCCACCGCCGCCACGAGCACGCATGCGGCAGAACTGTTGGAAGAAGAAGCTGGAGATCCGGTGGGTCTTGATGATGTCGCCATCGGTGTTGGCGTGCCAAGTGCCGGCGAGCACGTCGCCACCACCAGGAATGGCGTTGGACTTCGGTGGCCAAGCAACACTGCCCATGCCAGAACCGCTGTTCATGTCGTCGTCTTGCTCCGTAGCGGCAGCAAGAGGTAGCAACGCACCAGAAGGCGCAGTGCCGCCGACACGTCCACCGTTGTTGCCGTGCACGCCAACCAACAACACACTGCCGTAACCATTGGAGTAGCGATTTTCATCGGCAACTGGCGGAGAGCCGCCGCCGAGATAGTCGTCTTCCTCAAACCAACCGGTTAAGGCGTCGTTGTAGTAACCGGGGAAGTTGTACCAAGTTGCGCCACCTTGGCCGCCGCTACCAGCAGTCAGCTGACCGACTCCACCGTCTCCACCGTCCGACTCATCAATGTCGGTCATGTGATCTTTCATTTCCTGATCAGGCTCAGGCAATCCAGAGTGACCATTGAAGTAAGAGAGCCGCTCGTCTTCCGGTCGATAGAGACCGAAGTTGACCGGCGCATCTTCGCCGGAGAGATCCAAGTTGCCGGAAATCGTAGCCGAGCCGCGAACGAATAAGCGAAGCGGGTTGGTACCGGTTGCCGATGCAGTCTGGCCGTTGGAAAGCTCAACGGACGCGGCCATAAAGACGCCATCCGTGACGTTAACAGTGGTGCCAAGCAGCTCACTTTCGATCGCACCCGTGGTGGTATCAAAAGCCAAGCTATCCATGTCGAGGCTACCAAGAGCACCGTGCCCACCGCCCGGGTGTTCGCCGGTGGCAGGGTTGAGTCCAGAATCGACGGCGCCGGAACCTAGCCACAATCCAGGTGCACTGACGTCTTCATCCAACTTGCCGGTGGTGCCGAAGTCTTCGTTCAGCTCACCGGTTAAACCAGCTTCGTTTGGAAGCGGAATGCTGAACGAGCCAGCGTTCAACAAACGATTGCCGACCAAGTCACTGATTTGGTTGGAGATGTCGACGCGTAAGAAACGTTTGCCGTCACCGCCGGAAGGAAATTTCGTAATCGGGGTGAAGGTGACGGTGGTTTCGCGATTGTCAATATCGACATCGAATTCGAATTCACCGTCGAAAGGATAAACCACTTCGTCGGTTCCCTGGAGGGTGACCAGGTTCACCGATAAGGAGGGACTGGAGCCGTCGGTGTTGACCAATTGGATGCTGCGGATGACATCGTTGAAGGTCAACTCAATCTCAAAATCACGTTCGGCTGGCGGTTCCTCTTCGGAGGGAAAGATTTCTACCACCGGCGGGCCAGCAGCAAAATCTTGCAGGCCTGAAGCGATGAAGGTGCACCGAATCGGGGTGACGTTGGAGCGCCCGATGGAAGACTTGACAACAGCGTCGTCGGCGGGCGACGCATACAGAGTCATGGTGTATTCCGTAGACTCGTCGAAGCCGTAAGAAACGCCTTCAGCAGTGTCGACATAAGAAGGCCGGAATGTGACCGTATTGCCATCGACCAAGAAACGGCCAGTAGGCGAACCACCATCCACAGTGTTGGTAATGTTGATCTGAGAGAACGAAACTGAATTCGCGTCTACTCGATCATTGAAGGTCAACGTAATATCCGAGTTGGTATTAAGCTTCCGCACCTCACACGAGCCATTTCCACAGCCCAGGGTGCAGGCTTGGAGCTCAAAGGAGTGTTGGGACGATGAGGACGCAGAGCCACCCCCACCGCAAGAAGCGACAGCGAGAAGGCCCAGGCCGGAGGCAGCACGTAAAATTTTAGACATTGGTAGCCGCAACAGAGGTTGACTGATGGTTTTTTGGTCACCAGCCGCATACGCCAGTTTATCAAAGCTGGGCTGCGAGTAACCTTTCCGCAGACTAAACTGTACCCGAAAATGGCCGCCTTCCTCCGCTTTGCTCTACTCCCGGTGCTTTTACTTGGCCTCGCCACCTGGAGCCTGACTTCCCCCTACTCTGCGCCAACGGTGCCTGATTTGTCTGCTGGGCTTCGCCACCTGATGCTGGCATCGGCCTTGGAGACCGACTCGCCTGCCGACGCCCTCCACCAGAACGCCGTCAAGGCCTCCTCACTAGCCCTGGCCACGGAGTCCACCCAAGAGGCGGAATTCGCCCGCCTGCAAGCCAGGGCATCCGTAGCAGCCCTGTGCGACCTGGATGATGCCACAACGCTGCCGTGGCGAGATTGGTTCCTGCAGCACCGCGGCTCCTATCCCGAGCTAGCTCACTTACTTTTTGTCTACGGCTGCCGCGCTCAAACTGGCCAAAGCTTGGACTGGGCCAAGGAATTAGATATCCGCACGACACCCACCGATTTGCGGATCGCTGCGCATAAGGTTTTGTGGCGGGAGGATCCGATGCTGGCCAAGCAACGCGGTCAGCGGCTGGTTCGCGAATCCCCACGCGGAAACGAGTTCCTGCACGCGCGCTATGTCGGCGAGGTGCTGACCGGTCTCCAAGGGGAGCATTGCGAAGCCATTTTGCTAGCCATCGCCCACCGCGAAGGCCTGGAAAGCCGGGCTCGGACCCAGGCTATCCAGTCGATCATCGATCGCGACGCCTACTACCTAGCGGCCGACATGGTCACCCTCTACCGCGCCTCCACTGGCGACCTTTTGGTCCGCAAGCGCGGGCTTAAAGCTGCCCTTGCCCTGGATCCAGAGATCGGCAAGCAAGCGCTGCTGAGCGATATTCCCGACAAAGCCGCCCAACCCGGCCTATATAACTTGGTTCGCGAACTGCGGCAGGAATGGGATCTGCCGCCATTGCCCTAATTCTGACCGTGACCCAATCTGACCGTGCGCTTGTTTGACACTCATTGCCACCTCACTTGGCACACCGACGAAGATCCTGTGGCCGAGCGCTTGCACCGCTCCCGAGCGGCTGGCGTGGAAGCGGTCCTGACGGTCGGCGTCGACGCTGAAAGTTCACGGCAATGCCGTCAACTGGCTGAGCAATACGACGACGTCTACGCCAGCGTTGGCATTCACCCGAATGACTGGGGCGATGCAGCTGAGTTTGACTCCAAACGCGATGAAATTGCGGCCCTTGCCAAAACTGGAGGCTTCCATGCCGTCGGCGAAACGGGGCTGGACTTTTTCCGTGAATGGTGTGCGCCCGAGGTGCAAACCGCAGGTTTTGCGTTTCACTTACAGCTTGCCCGAGAGTTGGACTTACCGGTCATCATTCACTGTCGCGAGGCAGGCGCTGGTGTGCTTGAAGTTCTGCGCCAGCAACCCGGTCAAACCCGAGGCATCATGCATTGTTTTGCCGAGGGGCCTGAACGAGTCTCTGAATTCCTTGAATTGGGGCTACACATTTCCTTCGCAGGCAATTTGACCTACCCCAAGTCCCAGCATTTACGAGAGGCAGCGCAATTGGTTCCCGCAAACCGCCTTTTGGTCGAGACGGACGCCCCCTTCCTGTCGCCGCAACCAAAGCGCGGCAAGCGAAACGAACCTGCGTACGTCAGTCACACTTTGCAGTGTTTGGCGGATTGCCAAAAAACGTCGGCGGCCGAAATGGCCGAACAAACGACTCAGAATGCGTTCGAGTTGTTTGCTGCGCCGAGGCCAGGCAACTCCACGATTTCGCCTGACTCGTAATTCAGCGCAAAGAGCAATCGGCCGCTGAAGTTTGGCGTGATCGGCTCGGCCAAGCAACCATCCGGGATCCCGTTGGGATTTAAGGTCTGGCTATAACGATAACCGCCAAGATAAGCCACGCCATCTTCACTTGCATGAATGAAGGGCAAAAAAGGTTCCAGCTCGCTGGCCGGGCCGGGGGCATAAGCAACCGACGGCAATCGCGCCCATGAACCAGTGTGCTGTTTCCAAGACACTTGGGCAGAATGGAGCATTTGCAAGGTTTCTCTTGCAGACGCTTCATTTCGCTTCAATCGCGTGCGATAAATTGGCGGCATCGCAAAAGCGCCGATCACGCAAATAACCGTCAACAAGACGATAAGCTCGGTCAGCGTGAAAGCCGACCGAGCTTGGTTCTTGCGAGAAACGAAAAACTTATTCTTCATCCTGGATCGCCGAAACGACCTTCTCTTGCAAGTGCGATGGGACTTGATCATAGCGGCTGAAATCCATCGCGAATGAGCCTTCACCATGGCTCATTGAGCGCAAGATCGTGCCGTATGTCTGAAGTTCAGCCAAAGGCACTTCAGCCTGAATGGTTTGGAAATCGCCTTCGGATTCCATGCCCAAGATTTGGCCGCGCCGAGTATTCAGGTCACCGCTGACGTCACCGAAGTAACGGTTTGGAACCGTAATACTGACGTTCATGATCGGCTCCAACAAAATCGGATTGGCCTTCATAAATGCTTCGCGCAAAGCAATCCGTCCAGCGGTCTTGAAGGAGAGTTCATCCGAGTCTACTGCGTGGAATTTGCCGTCATAGACCTCAACGGTCAAGTCCACCACCTCGGACTTGGCAATGATTCCATTTTCCATTTGCTCGACGACACCCTTCTCAACCGCAGGAATGTACTGGCGGGGAAAGGAACCGCCGACGACCTTGTCGACGACGCTCGGATCGGGGTTGGTCTTGCCCAGCAGGG
>CAZMDZ010000272.1:0-604 GCA_964565175.1 uncultured Planctomycetales bacterium | reverse complement strand
GACCTTGGCGACAAAGCTAAAGCCTTCGCCACGAGCGGCAGGCGCGACGCGGATGTAGCACTCGCCGAACTGGCCGGAACCACCGGTCTGCTTCTTGTGGCGGTGATGCCCTTCGGCATTGGCAGTAATCGTTTCCTTGTAAGCAATCCGCGGCAACTTGGTCTCAACTCCTACGCCGCGCGTTTCAATGCGGTGAAGAATGGTGTTGAGGTGTAACTCGCTGAGCCCCTTGGCCACTAGCTCTTTGGTGCTGGTATCACGCTCGATAAAGAAGCACGGATCCTCCTTGGCGGCCTTTTGCAGTTCGCCACTAATCTTTTGCTCATCCGCACGACTGCGCGGCGAAACCGCCATACTGAAGTACGGCTTTGGCAGAGGGAAATTATGCTTCGAAGCTTCTCCTTCACTTACCAAAACATCGCCGACTTCCAGGTCGTCGATCCTGGTGACGGCAACGATGTCGCCCGGGCCAGCTTTCGGCGTCCCGTTTAGTTCTTTGCCGACGATGTAAGCCAAGCCGTTCGCCTTGATCGGCTTATTGACATGGGGGTCGACCAGTTGAGACTCCGGAGTGACGGTTCCCTGTAGCACGCGCAAGTAGTTG
>CAZMDZ010000271.1:0-5711 GCA_964565175.1 uncultured Planctomycetales bacterium | reverse complement strand
CGCGAAACAGCAATTTGGTATTTTCGACGAGTCTAAAGGCTTGTACGACGCCATTGTGACGCCATCTGGATCGTGTGCGGCGATGCTGCACCGCTTGCCTCAGCTGGTTGAGGGGTCTGAGGATGTTGCCTCTAGCGTATATGAACTCGCCGGTTTCCTGGTGAATCAATTGGATTTTGTCGATTTCGGCGCTGAGTTGACGGGTCGAGTGACCTGGCATGACTCCTGCCATGGGCTGCGCGAGTTGGGGTTGAAGTCCGAGCCGCGGCGGCTGATGGAGCAAGTGAAGGGCATCGATTGGGTGGAAGCAGAGCTGGCCGAGGAGTGCTGCGGCTTCGGCGGCACCTTTGCAGTGAAAAACGCCGATCTATCTGTGGCGATGGCAGATAGGAAAATTGATGAGTTTGAGAGGCTGGGTGTGGATTACGTCACCGGGGCGGATTTGTCCTGCTTAATGCACCTAGACGGCCGTTTGAAGCGGCGTGGATCCAAAATCCAAGCGGTGCATTTTGCTGAGTTGTTGGCCAATGGGCTTTCGGCTGGGGGCGTGGCTGGGCAAGGATCCAGCCGGGAGTTGGAAGTCTGATGGGAATTCATGGGCTGCACTCCAATCAATTCGCCGATCTAGCCAGGTCGGCGCTGGCCGACGAGGTGCAAAAAGGCGCCATCGGCAAGGCCACGGACACCATCCGTGAACGACGCGGTGCAGCGGTGGACCAAGTCAGTGACTGGGAAGGGCTGCGTGAGCGGGCGCGGGCAATTAAAGCTCACACCCTGGCCAAACTGGATCACTACCTTTTGCAGTTCGTTGAAAATGCCGAGCAGCGTGGGGTGGTGATCCACTGGGCCGACGACGCCGACCAGGCATGCAAGATTATTGCTGGCCTGATTGATGAAACATGCGCTGGCGGTGAGTCCGGCGAAGCTGGTGCTAGGGGCACGGCTGGAGAACCTAACCAGTCTGTTGCCGAAATGCGTCAGCGCCCGATCGTCAAAGCTAAGAGCATGGTCACTGAGGAAATCGGCCTGAACCATTTGCTCGAGGAGCGCGGACTGCGGCCGGTGGAAACGGATCTAGGTGAGTGGATTCAACAACTCGCTGGTGAGCCGCCGTCACACATCATTGTGCCGGCGATTCATAAAACGCAACAGCAGATCGCGGACTTGTTTGCGGAACAAGTAGGTAGTAATTCCCAGGCATCGGCCGAAGAGTTGACGGCGATTGCACGACGCATCTTGAGAAGTGAATTCGCAAATGCCGCAGTCGGGATTAGCGGGGTGAACTTTGCCATCGCCGAAACAGGTTCGTTTTTGGTGTTGGAGAACGAAGGAAACATCCGCCTGACGACCTCCTTGCCGCAAACCCATATCGCGGTCATGGGAATCGAAAAATTGCTGCCGCGGCTGAGTGACTTGGATGTCTTTTTGCGTTTGCTTCCGCGATCTGGCACAGGTCAACAACTCACCACTTACCAATCCTTGATCACTGGATTGTCCAATCGATTAGGCGTTGATCAGAATGCGAATGGAAAGGGGTCGAATGAAGTCGCCGAGAGTGGCGAAGGCCCGACTGCGGTCCACCTGGTTCTGGTTGACCACGGGCGAACAAAGATGCTCGGCGACGAATTGCGCCGCTCAAGCTTGCAGTGTATTCGCTGTGGCGCATGCTTGAATGTGTGCCCGGTTTATCGACAAATCGGCGGGCATGCCTATGGTTCGGTTTACCCCGGCCCAATTGGTTCGGTGCTTACGCCGCAACTCGCAGGCATCGAAGAAGCCACGCCGCTACCGTTTGCATCTAGCCTATGCGGCGCTTGTGGTGACGTTTGTCCGGTCAAGATTGACTTGCCCGAGCTACTGCTCGACTTGCGCAAAGAAGCACAAGATGCGAACGGCAGCAAAATCGAAAAACTCGGATTCGGCGGTTGGGCATGGATGATGAATTCGCAATGGCGTTATGGCCTAACCATCAAAATGTCACGCATGATGTTCCCGATAGGTAAACGTTTTGAGCCGTTTAAGAAGTGGGGTGTAGGTCGTGAGTTCCCTAAGCCGGCAAAACGTAGCTTCCGAGAACAATGGAAGGCGAAGTCATGAGTTCTGACCTGCAACGCCATTCGGCCGGCACGATGCAAGCCCGAGAAGGAATGCTACGCCGGATTCGCGAACAACTCCACGGTGTGGACGTTCCGCAACTTCCCGAGCCAGAAACACGTCGACTGGCTCAGTCCGCGGGCATGGAATTTTTGAAAGAGCAATTTCAACGCATGGCAGAAGCCGTCGGCGTGGAGTTTTATGCCAGCATTCAAGAAGCCATTGCTGGGTTGAAGAAGATTGCGGTCAGCGATGGGGCTGATTTGCCGATCGCGCTTGATAACGTTGAGTTATTTGAAGGCTGGAGGAATCGCGAAGAATTGCTCAACGCGGACGCTGGCTTAACCACCGCACAGCTGGGAATTGCCGAAAGTGGAACGCTAGCCTTAGTCGGGGATCAAGAGCGGCACCGTTTGGTTTCGTTGGTGCCGCCCATCCATATCTGCCTGTTTAGGAGAGAAAACCTTGTCGGCACCATGAGCGAAGCGCTTTCTTCCGTTGCTGGTGGTGGAACGATGAGCCAAGTGGTTACTTTTATCACTGGACCATCACGGACGGCAGATATTGAGCTGCAGCTGGTTTTGGGGGTTCATGGGCCAAGGCATTTGCGCATTGTGTTGATTTAGTTAAGTATGGCCCCAAGTGGAACTTGCAACTGCCGCCAATTTCCACTTTATCCTTTATGGATTTCCTGCCAAAAGAAAAAGGTCTCTTTCTCTCATTCCAGGTGAGCTGAAGAATGGCCCTGTCTTCAAGAATTCTATTTCTTACCAATTCGGAGAATTTTCCTCCGGACCAGCATTCGGATCCTTCGGCTGAATGTGGAATTGACTATTGCAACAACGGTGAGGAGTGCCAGCGCTTACTTGCTGAACAGGTTGCATTGGGAGAGCCATATTCCCTCTTGATAGTTGAGGGAACTTCCCCCGCAGAATCAGAACTAAATCAAGAAGCCGCAGCTCTGGCGGACATCCTGAAAACGGTTCCAGGCCCGTATTGCATGATTGATGTCAATACTTATGAAGTCTTGCTGGCCAATGATGCCGCGACTCATGGGAACCCGTTGTTGCCGGGTACGACTTGCCACCAGCTCCTTCATAACAGTGACCAACCATGCAGTGAAGAGTGCCGCCCGTGCCCATTGCAAATAGTTAAGCATTCAGGGGAACGGGCTGTTGTTGAGCATCAATACACTCGCCCAGATGGCAGCGAAGTTATTTATGAAGTTCATGCCTATCCGGTATTTGATGACCAAGGGAATGTGGTGCGCATGTTCGAGTCGTCGATTGACATTACCGCCCGCCGGGAAGAAGAACGAACCCTGCAAGGACGCGCAAGCGAGTTTCGGGAGTATCTCGAGAAGGGGCCAGACGCCATTCTCGTCGTGGGTACGGATGGTTTGATCTCGCGTGTGAATCATCAAACCGAAGAGCTGTTCGGTTATGACCGGGGAGAGCTAGTCGGAAAGGAACTAGAAATTTTGTTGCCTTATCGATTCAGGGATGGGCATCAAGAAAAAGTCCAGGCTTCCTTTGCTGGCAAAAAAACGCGTCCACTGGGCTTTGACCGCGACCTAATTGGAATGCATAAAGATGGCAGCGAGTTCCCCGTCGGCGTTTCCGTTAGCCGGGTGGAAACTAAGGGCAAACTAGTTTTTCTTGCCTATATCCGGGACGCGACGGTTCGCAAAGAACGCGAAGAAGCCATGCGTTTGGCACAGGAAGAAGCGGAAGCTGCCAACCGCGCAAAGAGTGAATTTTTGGCCAACATGAGTCATGAAATTCGCACTCCGATGAACGGTATCATTGGCATGAATCGCTTATTGCTCGATACCGAATTGGATGAGGGGCAAATGGAATGTGCAGAGATTGTGCAAGGAAGTGCCGACGCCTTGTTGGGCTTGATCAATGACATTCTCGATTTCTCGAAAATCGAAGCGAATCGATTGGAATTCGAACAAGCCGACTTCTACCTTCCCGATGTCATCAACGGTGTGGCCGACACCATCGCGCCAACCGCTTTTGGCAAGGGTTTAGAACTCCTGTTGGATTTGGATGTCAGCGTGGTGACTGGATTGTGCGGTGATCCCACACGGTTGCGTCAAATCATGCTGAACCTGTGCTCGAACGCGGTAAAATTCACCGAGCACGGCGAGGTTGTGATTCGTGCAAGAATTCGAAACACGGCCAGCGGCCAGCGGCAGCTTCGGTTTGAAGTTGACGACACTGGCATTGGTATCGATGCCGAGAAGCAGAAGACAATCTTCAGCCGGTTTTCCCAAGCCGACGGTTCCACGACACGCAAGTACGGGGGAACTGGTTTAGGTTTGGCCATCTCCAAGCAACTGGCCGAAATGATGGATGGCGAAATGGACTTGTCTAGCCAGCCTGGCAAGGGTTCCAAGTTTTGGTTCACCGTTCAACTGCCGCCAGCCAAGAGTCCATGCAACCATCAAACCCAAGCACGGTTGAAAACCGAAAGTCTTCGAAACAAGAGAGTTTTAGTTGTCGATGATAATGCCACCAACCGATTGATTCTGGTTCGTTTATTGGAACGCTATGGAGTGATTGTCCACGAGGCGGAGGATGGGCTAATTGGTTTGGATCAGCTTCGAACGGCGAAGAAAGACGGCGCCATTTACGACGTCATTCTGCTGGACATGATGATGCCAGCTATGGACGGGGCCGAAGTCGCACGCATCATGCGCGATGAAAACTTGACCCCAGATTCACTCGTGATGATCCTTTCTTCCGCAGATAGCAACGTGTCGATGAATGAGATGGCAGCGCTGAAGATCAAGCGCTCGATGCTCAAGCCGTTAAAGATTAATCAATTGCTGCGGCCCCTTTGCGAAGATTTGAATCCTGGAGCAAGGGCCGAGCAGGAGGATTCGAAGAACTCCGATCAGAAGAAATCCTGGGAATTTCCACCCCTGCGCGTTTTGGTCGCTGAGGACAATCGAGTGAATCAAAAGCTGGCCTTGCGCATGCTCACCAATGTTGGGCTTGACGTCACCGTGGTCGAAAATGGTCAACTGGCGGTGGAAGCCTATCAGCAACACCCATTCGATTTGATTCTCATGGACTTGCAAATGCCGGTTATGGGCGGCATTGATGCAACCGCAAAAATCCGTCAACACGAGAGCCTCACCGGTGCTCACATTCCGATCATTGCCTTGACCGCCAACGCCATGCAAGGAGACCGTGAGATGTGTATCGATGGAGGAATGGATGGCTATGTTTCCAAGCCCATTCACCGCGAGGATCTATTTGCCCTCATTCAAGAGCTAACGGACCAACGTCCGCCGCTGGATAAGTCAGCCTAGGCGAGCATTTCTATCGAACGGGTGGATGCGGAAAAAGCGCGATCCGAGTTGAACGCGACAGAATTCTGGCAAGAAGTCCGGATCGAAGGGCTTTTGGGCCCTCTTCAATTCTGAGCAAGACGCCTCGCGGGGCTTTGGGGTTGCCCTTTGCAAACTCCCAACGCAAGGCCGCAACATGTCTTGGGTACAAGCAGCCCATGGTATGAACTCCCGAGGATAGTTCGGCTGTTGGCTGATCGGCGATGAAGCACTAATTGATCCTTGTATAGTGGGTTAAGATAAATTGCACACC
>CAZMDZ010000270.1:0-5712 GCA_964565175.1 uncultured Planctomycetales bacterium | reverse complement strand
GCAACATCGTTCCTTAAGAGTTTGGGAAGTTTTTGTTTAGTGGTCAGGATGCAGACTATTGCTCACGAAGATGATTGACAGCAACGTGAAAATGTATGCCTGCAAGAGGGCGACAAAGCCCTCAATGATCATGATGAACACCGCCAAGGCGATGCTGACGGGCGTAACGGCCAATCCAATCCCGGTCCCAAAAGTGGAACCGAAGTAGAAGGCCAAGCCCATGAATGACAGCAGGACTAAGTGTCCTCCCATCATGTTCGCCGTAAGACGAACCGTAAGAGCAATCGGCTTGATCACAAGACCGATCACTTCAAGCGGGAAAATCAGCGGCAAAAGCCATGCTGGAACCCCATGTGGAACCAAGCTCATCCAGAACTTGATCGGTCCTTGCACGATCATTCCGCCAATGACCATCATCGCAAAGGTAATGGTTGCAAGCGCTGCGCTGACGTAGACACTAGCAGTCGCTGTTGCACCGGCCGGGACGAGGCCGAAAACGTTCATAAACAGAACGAAGAAGAATAAGGAAAGGAAGAAGGGCAAGAACTTGCGCCCGTCCTTTTCCCCCATGTTCGGGTAAACCATTTCATCCCGAATCCAGGTCACCCAACCGGCCAACACTTTGCCGAGCACGCCCTGGCCGCCACTGGTGACCGATTTGCGAACCGACGAAAAGGCCAGAAACACCAGAACCACGGAAGCAAGCTGGAACCACTGAAAGTTCCACCACGCCAAACCAAGAAACTCACCGGCGGGGTGGGCAACGATGTGGCTGTACAGAACCTCAAATGGATTCTGACCTTCGCCCCCTGAAGAGGCGGAGAGTGCGGGTGCGGTGTTCGAGAGCAAGCTCACGGTGGGAAGGTATTAGGAGTCTTCTGACTGCCGAGCTGCGTCACGTTGGACCAGGTGGCGATTCAGAAGTACGAGGGAGAGGGTTTCGCCCCAGACCAGTGCAGCCAGAAAGGCAATCAGGAATGGTTGCGGCGGGAAGAGAGCCATGAAGTGGGCAAGAAGTCCGATGCCTGCGAGGGCAATCAACTTGACCAGGAAGCCACCGGCTAGGACCACGGCGAAGGCAGTCGCAGGCTGGTCAGGCTGAAGAACTCGAAAGCGCCGACGAACCAGCGAGGCTTCGATGATGGCGCATAAGAGCCACCCGGTGAGGGCAGCTTGGCGAGTACCGTCAACCGGCAGCCAAAACATGATTCCTAACAACCCGATCAGGTAGCCAGAGATCATTGCAATGGTTCCGGGGTTCATGATGGGCGGTGGTCAGAATCTGTAGGAGCATCGTCTTCATGATCTGAGTCCTGGGATTTGACCCACGCATTCATTTGGTAATTCATGCGGTAGATCCCCAAACCCATGCCAAGGAAGACGCCGACCAACAGGAGGACTGGAAATGTCTCGGTCCAACCGAGCATTTCGTCCGACTTCCAGCCCAGAAAACCCAAACCACCTACCGTGGCCGCGAACTCAAAGCCTACGCTTGAAATCCGCGCCCATTCTCGCTGGTCATTAGGATGCTTCCGGGACCCGGAAGACCTGTTTCCAGACGGCGGTTTTGGAGCCTGTGCTGACAAGTCTCTTCCGAAGGGGCGAAAGAGCGATCCCCGCTGTTTTCCTAGACTCGGTGCCTAGCTCACAGAAGGGGCCGGTATTTTAGAAGCGCCGCCAATTGCATCAACGGGAAAGTGGCGAACTTTGTGCGGGACTTTTATGCTTTCGCGCCAGACCTTTCCCCTCCGAAAGACCCAACAGTGGAAACAACCCTCATTCTCTTCAAGCCTGACTCGCTGCACCGCGGCGTGGTTGGGCGAGTTCTGTCCCGTTTTGAGGACAAAGGCCTTCAGATTGTCGGCATGCGCTTGATGCAAATGACCGACGAAATTGCTGCTGAGCACTACGCAGAGCACGTCGGCAAACCATTTTACGCAGGATTGGTCGGATTCATGACCTCCTCGCCGATCATCGCCCTGGCCCTGCGCGGCCCGAATGCCATTGCTGTCGCCCGTAAATTGATGGGCAAGACTTTCGGCATCGACGCCGAGGCTGGCACGATCCGCGGCGACTTCGGCTGCTCGAAGTCTTACAATTTGGTACATGGCTCCGATTCGCCGGAAAGTGCTGCTCGAGAACTGAGTATCTACTTCCCGGACGGTCTGCTGGAATGGGACTCCATTCAAGCACCGTGGCTTTGGGACTCCGGTGAGTAACCGGCCCCTGCCCGAGCAATAGAAGCTAGTCCGAAATCTGGGGGCCGCTCCAAGTGGCCCCCACTCCGCGCAATTGCGGCCTCGTTCCCCGAATTTAAGTGGCCACCCCCCGATTCACCATGACGCCGATTCGCCCTCTGCTCGCGCTCCTGTGCTTCTTGCCACTGATCCCCTCATGCTCCCTTCCACAAGAGGAGTTAGATCGAATCGCCGAATACCGCCAGCGAGCCGCCCAGTATTACGACGTCAATGACCTCGCCCGAGCCGAACAGCAAGCGCGGACTGGTTTAGAAATTGACCCCGAAAACGGGGATTTGCAACACCTACTAGGTCGCACCCTGCTGAAAAAGGGCGACCACCGCTCTGTCCAGCTTGCCCGCCAGCACCTGGAAATCGCCCACGAGCAAACGGACGACTTTAAAACCGCCTATTCCCTCGGCGAGTACCACCTCCGCCACGCTGAATTACTGGTCGGTTCGGCCATCATTCTCCGCGGCAAGTTGGAAGAGGTTGACGCCGACGATACAGCGCGACAGTCAGCCATGGAGGCTGACATCAAAGATCGCGAAAGCCGCTCTAAGGAGCACCTCCACCTAGCATTGGAACTTCTGGACCAAGCGTTGGCCGAGCGCAGTGAATGGGTTGAAGCCCTGCAGCACCGCGCCTCCACTCTTGCCCACCTTCAGCGAGACGAAGAGGCCTTGCTCGCCATTGAAGATCTTTGCGCGGTGCTGAAACGATCGCGCGAAAGCAAATACTCCCGCCTTGCGACCCAAGAGCTGAATATCTCGCAAGAGACCTATTGGCGCGATGCGCTCCTGAAGGACATCGCCTGGGAAGTGGAAGCTCGTGGCCTGTCAGCGAGCATATTGATGAACAATAAGCAGTGGCTTCAAGCCGAGGGACAATTAACCGAAATCCTGAAGCTTTCCCCAAACCGTGCCAACGAGTTTTATAACCGCGGCTTGGCCCGCTACTTCCAAGGTTCGCTACAAGGTGCTGCTAGTGACATGCGCAACTTTCTAGGTAAAACCGCCTTAACTAAAGACGCGCAACAAGTCGAGCGGGCAATGGCGATTCTGGAAGAATTCGGCGGTTAGTCTTCGTCGGCAGGAGGCGTGAATTGGACTCGGGGCGCGTCGTCCTGAACAGCCTGAAGCAACTCCTCGGCACTGGGCAGTTGCACTTTAAGCTCCAACAACTGGTCTTCACGCAAACACAGCACTTCGGCTTCTTGGCGAAGTAATCGTAGGGCGTAAAATAAGGTGGCAAAATCCTCGGTAGGGTAGCCTTGGACTCCGAGCAACAAGTCTTCAGTTTTTAGGCCGCAGCCTGCCGCGGGCGAGCCTGGCTCTACAGCCACGACACGCAGGCCGGTGCGCATCGACAAACCAAGGATGCGCCTCACTGGAGGCGGAATCACCGCAACTTGAACTTCTAGGCCCAGATGTGGCCGAGCTGCCTCTGGCGGTAAACCGAGGTGCTCCTCGAACATGCGCAGCACGCGGTGGATTGGAATAGCAAAGCTGACCCCACTAGCCAAGTGGCGATTGAGTCCGGGGCCATCGGGAACCAATGATTCATCGGGCATGGCGACATCGCGCAACGAAGAAAGTGAAATGGCAATCAGCTGGCCCTTGCTGTTGGCAATGATCCCCCCACCATCTCCCGGGTTCATTGGATTGGTAACCTGAAGCAAACCGCGGGCCTTGCCGATCGTCCGCCCTCGCCCAGAGAGCATGCCCATGGTGAAGGTGCCATCGAGGCCGAATGGATTGCCGAGTCCAAAAGTCAGCGAGCCCACAGGCATGGTTTGCGGCATTCCGAAACAAGGGGCCTCCCGAAGCAAGCCTTTGACTTCGACCAGGGTCAAGCCATAGGTCTCGCGGCGAGCAAGAGGCTTGCCGTCGTAAGTGCGGCCATCTAAGTCAACGACCTGTACTGCGCCTTCCTGCTTGGGCCAAACTCCTGGGACAACGATGTAGCAGCCCGATTCAGTCTCGCGCAACACAACGCCGGATACGAGAAAGTTCCAACCTATAGAGTCAGCATCTTGCGCCTCTACGGGTGGCGACGGACAAATTCGGACCTGGACCAAGCTAGGGCGCAATTGCCGGTAGACCCCAGTCAACTCACTTTCCAGGCGCCCAAGCTGACTAAAATTCTCCTCGAGCTCCATCGGCCCTGGCCGCAAGCCAGCATCAGAATCGGGACAGGTTTCCACCTGCCCAACAGCCACGGTCATTACCGCGTAGAGGAGCGCCGCAATCATCGCCTAAACAGGCTAGATTTTTTCCTTATTCCCGGTCTGTGGCCAGTTTTCGTGGTTGACCGCTCCCGTGGTTTCGCCACCTTCGGTCCCCTCTTCGCCTTGATCAAAAGCAGCAGGCACACCTTGGTGTGGGTTGAAACGAAGAATATGCAAGGCGTCTTCAATTGGCGCGTGCTTCAACCTGGGCTCGACTTCGGCCTGAGAAGTCTCGTCAAGCGGGCCGTCCTGGCCTAAACCGGTTGGGTTGGTCACTGGATCAGGGTAGAAAACCACCGCCAGCAACAAGGCTGCCGCCGACATCATCACCGGAGCAAAACCGAAGCGACGGAACCAAGGCAAGCGGTGACGACCGGCTGCATCAACAGCATCGAGGCGAGCATCAAGCTCGGACCAAAGACTGATTTCAGGTTGCGATTCCTGCCGGATTCCTTGCAGTGCTTGCCGTGCGGCGCGAAACGCGTCGAGTTCGGCGGCACAGGGCGCACATGTTGCGATGTGCGTTTCCACTTGGGAGGCTTCGGCTACGGTCAGATCCCCTCCCGCATGGAGGGCTAGCAGTTCTTCTGGGAGGTTACAGCTCATAGCAATTCAGCTCCTTCTTCTTTACCAAGGGTGCGTTCCCAGTGTTCACGGAACAGCTTGCGCGCATGATGCAAACGCCAGCGAACCGTACCAGGTGTAGCACCGACTCGTTCCCCAATTTCACCGCAGGACAGACCATCCAGGTCGCGCAGAGCTAGCACGACGCGGAATTTCTCCGGCAGGTCAGCCAAAATCAAGCGCACCATTTTCTGGCGCTCGGTGGCCGAAGCCTCTTGATCTGGGCCGCGATGATTGGAATCCCAATCCCCGGTCAACTCCACTGCAGCCCCGGGCGTGCCGGCAGACTGGCGACGTGCACGGTCGACAGCTTGGTTGCGCAGAATGCGGTAAAACCAAGTGCTGAACTTGCGCTTCAGGTCGAAGCGAGCACGGTGGGCATAAACCTTGAGGAATGCCTCTTGCGCGACCTCGCGGGCAGTTTCGTAACTGCCGACGATGGCACGAGCGGTGTGGGTAGCCTTGCCTTCATAGCGCTCCACAATCACACGGAATGCGTTTCTGTCGCCATCAATGCAGAGGGCGAACAGCTCTTCATCCGTCAACTGAGCGCGCGGATCGACGCCCGATTCAGTTTCAGGCGGAGATTCTAAGGAAGGGGTACGGACCAATCTCAAAGCG
>CAZMDZ010000269.1:0-5774 GCA_964565175.1 uncultured Planctomycetales bacterium | reverse complement strand
CGGTAGCCTTCGTCATTCGGCCCGGTCAGAAATCGAAGTTCGGAAGCGGGACCATCCAACAGCATTACCTTGCCGGACAATTCAAATGATGCGGGCACGTGATCAATCACGGCACCGCCGCCATCCAGCCCTTGCTCCAACACCGGCTTCCAATCACCGTCGTCGGCGCCCGCAGTTTGCCCGGCAATGAGGTCGTCGACTTCGCCCAATGGCCGCACCCGAATATCGCCAATGCATGCTTTGCCCGCAGTGCCTTGAAAATACATCGGCGCGAAGGGGACTTCCGCTCCGCCCTTGCCGCCGCCGGTTGGACCACCGGCCTCGGCCGCACCAATCACCATCACGCCATCGATCGAAATCTGCTCGAACTTGGCATTGGCAATTTTTTTGCCCGCTTTATCAAAGCGCGGCGCCAGAAAACGCCCGGTGACCGTGTGCCACTGCCCATGTCCGCGATAAGCAGTCCGGGATCGCGGCCCCTTCACCCCCACCACGCCACAGCAATCGCCGACGTCATCCGACAACTGCAACTCGTAACGTTCCATGAAGTAAAGCCCACTATCGCCACCCTTTGGCAGCATGAAGTTAAAGCGGAAATCGACGTCACCAAATTCTTGCTTGGTGCGGAAATCACTCGGCGAATCACCGCTGTTCACCAACGCACCCATGCCCATGCGAGTGACCAATTTGCTTGGATCTTTGGCATCCAATTCAACGTCGCAAAGCTCCCAACCATCGGCTTCGAAGCGATCCATTGCCTCGCCCCAACTGAGGTGCAGCCAACCTTCGGAGTCACTAGTTTTGGTTTCCGGTGGCTCCACCACTCGCGACACCAATTCATTGGTCAGCGGACCTTCCGGCATTTGGTTGATGGTGTAATGAAACGAATCGTGCAGCAACGGGGTGCCGTCGGCGTCGAGCAAGCCATTGAGTTTCAGGCGCACGCAGCGCGCTGGCTCGAGTCCTTGCACTTCCACAAACAGCTTTTTGCCGTCGGCAGATAGCGAAGTGGAACCCACCGTCAATGGTTTGGTGTTCATCATCGGCGAACCGTAATCCCACCAGTAGTTGTAGTCGTAAGACTCGGCTTCAATCGCCGCCGCGATCGGCGGAATGCGAACCGGTTTGGTTAGATTGATTTCAAAGCCGTTGTTCTTTAAGTGCACACTATGCATGTCGAACGGCGTGCTGCCATTCCAACGCAGCCGAGCGACGCCATGCCCCGGCGCCAAGCCACCCCAACCGCGGTTGGTGAAGCCGGTGAAGAGCGAACCATCGGGAGCAAAAGCAACTCGACAAACCGAACCGATGCCATCGCGGAACTTAAACGCTGCGCCTTGGTATTGACCGCGCACCTTTTCCATTTGGGTGCGCAGCACGGTGCCGTTGGTCAATTCGGCGACGAACATTTGTCCGGCGTATGGACCAAATTTTCCGCCGCTGCGATCCTCTTCCAAGTTGCCAGCCGAACGCGACCACTCGTAAGGCAGCATCACTGCCGCGGGTTTGCGCGCCACCGTTGGCGGCGTGCTGCTACTTGGAATGCGCAACTCTCTTTGATAGCCCTCAGTCCAGCGCAGCGATGCCGGGTGACCGAAAAAGTCCCCTTCTTCCACGTGGAAAATTGGGCAGACTCCCATCCAATCGCCTTGATTGTCGGTGTAAAACAAATCACCGGCCGAGTTCATGCCCAAGCCACAAGGACTGCGCACACCGCTGGCCCACGGCGTCACCACGCCATCCGGCGAAATGCGTAAAACCCAACCGCGGTACGGCGCTTTGGAAATGCCATGCCACCATTCTGGGCTCCAAAAACCAACGTTCAAGCTGATGTAAAAGTTGCCAGCATCGTCGGTGGGTAGACCAAAGGCAAACTCGTGATAGTTGCCGGTCATGCCCCAGTCCTGACTGATGGTGCGCACCTCATCGCAGACGCGGTCGCCGTCATGATCGATCAGCTGGGACAACTCGCCGCGTTGCAGCACATAGATGTCGTCGCCGTCGATCTTCAAACCCAAGCCTTCGTGCAAGCCTTCGCAGTAAATGTGCCATTGGGCGTCTGCGGGGTTGTCGGCGAGGGGGTTTGCCACCCACCAAACCCGACCGCGACGGGTGCTGACCAGCAGGTCACCGTTGGCTAGAAAATCCATGCCACCGACTTCGACCACTTCGCCCTTGGGTGGGGTTAGGTATTCGACGGTATAGGGGTTGCCGCCTTCTTGGGCGAATGCGGGCACAGCCACGGCGGGCACCGGCACGGCAAACGCGGCCGCGGGCACGGCGGCGGCGTCCGGGACTGGCAGCAGCGCGGACGCAATTAAGGTGAATGCAATCACTGGACTTCCTCCTGCAACTTCTTCCAAGTTTCGACGTCGGCGTTGGGCAACAGCAGCGTGGTCAACTGCACTTTCAATTCGCCGGTGCCCGCCGGCAACATTAAACGCGTATCTGAGTTGGAAGTCATCATCGCGAACGAAATGCCTTCGATTTGGAAACCATAAGCAATGGCATGATCTTTCCACGGATACCACACCCACGTCGAACCATGATTGGAAACCAATTCCGACGGCCCATCAAACTCGGCGGGCAAGTTCAGCGCCAACAACAAATCCGGTCGCGCCTTGCCGTCGCCCGGCCGCACCGTCAAATGCCGACGAAAGCCGCTGGCGTTCTGCAAGCTGACGGCTTCCCCCCATTCGCTGACTTTGGCAACCGCCAAGCCAAGTTTAGTGCTTTGCGGCGCGAGCGATTGATCGCTTTTGGCCGCTTCCACCGCCGACAATTCCCCGGCGATCAACTTGCCGTGGATGACCGCTTTGCCATCGGCAATCCGCGTCGAGGTCAACTGGTAGCGCAGGTCTTTCGGCCCTTCCGCTAAATTGCCAGTTCGATCCGACTTCCCAAGCACCGCTTTCTGCAAACGGAAGGTCGCTGGCGGCTCCCCGCCCTGCATCAAATGCACAACCTTGCCCAATGGTTCAACAGGTCCACCGCCACGTCCGCCCCAATCCTTGCGATTGACAAACGGGCCTTGACGCACGGCTAGTAGACGGAGGTCGTCGGCGCGGTATTGCCAGCTCAAACCATCGGTGCTGCCAATCATTAAGCCGCGCGGCAGTTCCGGCGCGCCAGCCAAAATCGGCGACAGTTGACCACGCACGACGACGGGGCGATTGCCCACGCTCAGGATCGAGGACTTGCCGACCTTGGGTTGCTGCTCCGGACCAAGTTTGATCACGTACTCAACCACCGCGCGGCGTTCAGCTTCACTAAGCAGGGCTTCAAAACCCGGCATCGGCGTGCCACCGATCCCCGAGCTAACGGTGCGGAACAAGGCCTCGGGGGTATTGCCAAAGGAAAACCCACCCTTCTTAAAGCTACGCGCTGGCGGATCGAATTTGATTAAGCCATCGCCCGCGCCAGTTTGGCCGTGGCAGACGGAACACGATGCGAGGTAGATCTCCTTGCCGGAGCGGATGGCGTCTTGCTGGTCAGCGGCGGCAGCGAAAGTCGCTGGACTAAGCAAAGCGAGCACCATCCCTGAGAGGATTTGAGTTCGGAGGAGCGGTGGCATGGGCCTGTTATCCTACCGCCCTTTGATGAGCCCGTTGCAGCCCGAACACCGAACCTTGCACTCCTCCGGCGTGCCGTTGCACGTCTGGGATTATGGTGCGGCATGTGAACGTAAAGATCCTGTGGTGCTGTTCTTGCATGGCTTTTTAGACACCGGCCGCAGCTTTGAGTTCGTGATTCAAAACCTGGTCGGCCACTGTCGACCACTGTGCATGGACTGGCGCGGCCACGGCTTCAGTCAACCCGCGCCTCCCGGCGGCTCCCACCACCAGCTAGACCATCTCAAGGACATGACCTTGGCCTTGGATGAGCTGCAAAACGAACACGGCATACGCCCTAAGCTGCTGGTGGCGCACTCCTTGGGTGCCATCGTGGGCTTCATCCACGCAGCTGTCGCGCCGGATCAAATCGATCGCTATCTGTTCCTCGATGCCTGCGGCGGCTTCACCTCACCGCCTGAAGAGCAAGCCGACGCCCTCGCCCGCATGGTCAAGTCGGCGCGCAAACCGCCGCCTGCTTTCCGCATCTTCAAAGACTCAGCCGCTGCCGCCGACCGCATCATGGTTAACAATCCTGGCCTGAGTCGTCGTGGCGCTGAGTTGATGGTGCAACACGCCACCGAAGCGACCGAAGACGGCCGCGTCCGCTTTCGTTTCGATACCCGACTGCGCGGCCCCAACCCGCTGCGCTTGAGTGAAGATACTTGGCGGGAGTTGGGCTCCCGCGTTCAAGCTGAGGTGCGAGTGCTCCTCGGCGAAACTGGGATCATTGATCGGGTACCGGATCTTGCAGGTCGCGTCGACTCCATTCGCAATTCCAGTTGGGAAACCGTTGAAGGGTGCGGACATCATCTGCACTTGGATGCGCCGGAGATCGTCGCCCAGAATATTGTGAACATCCTCGAGGCCGACGCTTAGGTCGACCTCAAGGATGGATGAGCGGAACGCTGGCTGGCGTTGATGAATCAGCCGTCGGTAAAGACTGGCGTCAGGTTTTCGTTGAAGGCGGCCGTGAAACCGTATCGCATTTCGAGCTTTTGCCCTGGCCGCAGCGTGATCCGCCAACGGTAGATGCCGCGCTCTTTGCGATCTTTCAGGTCCTCTTCACTTTCAAGCATGCCTTCATGCATTTCAATCGCGGCAATCTTCATGCGGTCGTCTTGCGAAACCGGCAGCACGTCTTCGACCAAGATTTCAATCGTTCCTTTAGCCGACGACGACAAGTGCAAGCTGGCTTGAAAAACGCGCGACAGTTTTAGGATCTTGCCGAAAACCCCCGGTTCATCGCGTTCTTCTTTCACCGTTTGGAGATCGACCGCCAGCAGCGGATCCAAACCAAGGTTCAGAGTCGTCGAATCGCCCTGCCGCATCAGCGGGAAGGTTGCTTCGCCGATGTAATCCGGACCAACAAAAACTCGCGCCCGACCACCCAACAGCGGTGCATCGGAGGAACTGGTCACTTCGGCACGCAAGTAACACTCTTGGCTCAGCGACGGAATGATATAGCGCTCGGGTCGGATTTCCAGCGGCACGTTGACCAAGCGGAATTGCTTCGCTTCTTCGCCACTCGGAATTTCGACGCGATCCGGCAAGCGGAATTGCTGAGTTACGCCGTAGTCTTGCACGGTTACGACGGGTGCCGGGGCGTAGGCTGCTTTCGCGCTTGGGGCAGGCGAATCCTCGACATAGCCTGCATTGGCCATGGCGGAATCCGCTGATAGATAGCCCAAGGATTCTAATCTTTGCGAGTCAGCCGAGGACAAACCGCGACGCCGCTTCGGTGGATCGTAAACCCGAGCCCAACGCTCCGGCAATCCTGGAGGATCCAAACCTAAATGCGGTCGTGCAGTTGACAGCAACACCTCGACGTCATCCCAATCTTCTTCGGTCTCTTGACGAATGAACGCAACCAAACCAACGTTGACCGAATCCAAATTGGGATCGACGCGCACGTCGTAACTTGGTTCCCAACCGGCGCCGCGAACCAAATAAACCAAACGCATTTGCGCGCTGCCTGGCCGTTCAAAAAACAGGTTCAACTTGAGTTGGTAATAAGGGATCTCTAAGCCCCGCGCATGCACGCCAATTTGCGCACGCAAGTCTTCAATTTTGACCATGATCTCCGCGTCGCGCCGTTCCAAATCGGCCGCTTTTTGAGTCAATTCCGCCGATTGCTGACTGACGAAAAGGAACAAAGTGTCC
>CAZMDZ010000268.1:0-5860 GCA_964565175.1 uncultured Planctomycetales bacterium | reverse complement strand
CATGACTAAGCCCAAGAAAAGGACTACGGAAGCTATTGCCAGCAGCGCGGGGAGGGGACGAACGTTTTGTTGGCGCACGGGGGAGAGTGCTTTTGGGGAGAAATGTAGGGGGGTTAATGTTCGTTGGAGGTTGTTGGGCAATTGGGGAGGCCCGCAGGGATATTAGCACAGATTTTGCACGTTATTCCTGGCTTTCAGGCCCACGGTACCGGACACCAAAGCGTCGGTCCTCGCTCAACTCAACCTCAACCAATGTCAAACCCGACGGCAATCCGCCAGAAATTCGGGGCCAAAATGCAACGCATAGATTTTCGGAAGTGGGCACCAAACCCCTCAGAAAGGGCACGTCGAGATTTAAATTGCGGTGATTGACGTGCTCGACCACCTGCTCTTGCAACAAGCGCTCGAGCATCGAGTAATCCGCAACCATCCCGGTTTGCGGATCAATTTCACCCATGAAAAAAACTTTCAATTTGTAGTTGTGCCCATGAAAATTTTTGCTGAAGCAGGGGCCAAAGGCGGCCATGTTCTGCTCGTCGGTGAAGGCAGGCTGCTCGAGCCGAAAAGCGGCACAGAACTCAACCTGGACGGAAATCTGAGCGGTAGGCATCTAGGAATTCGGATTTTTCTGCAGAGCACCGATTTGTAGGCCATTCTTCCCCTGAGGCGTTTGCCTCGGCCCCGCAAGGGGCAAAGAGAAGTGGTTGTGATTCTCGGCGGGCGCCCTACCGTAAGGTTGGACGCCCGTTTTTCATCGCCTAAAGACTTATTATGCCAGGACTTATGGCCAGATGCCGTAATCGGTGTTCGGCGGCATCGCGGTCAAAGTTGGCAGGTCTTGGAACAGGACGCGGGTTTGCAGAGGGACATCCAGTCCTCCTTGCTCGGCGTAGGGTTGGTTGATGAAACTCAAACCACCGCCAGCCTGAACCGGCAGCAACTGAATGTCACGGCCGCAGGACATCGCCACGCGATTGGTAGTGAGATGACCGTAGAAGTAATCCACCCGCACTGGATCGAGATCGGCCAAGGCCAAATCCAATGGGAACCAGCCCGTTCCCTGCAAGTAAATGTGGCTCCAAGAATGCAGCGCCTGAACCTCGCCGGAACCACGCTCCAGTGGCAAGAGGTAGCCGACTTGGAAACGAGCCGGAATCATGCTGGCGCGGCTGGCCGAGATGAAAAAGGCCTGGTAGTCGGTGCTATCGCCGTAGCCTTCACTAATTGCCCAATCGGTACTGCCGTGGCCAGGTCCGGAGCCACTGGTATCAAAACGCATATCGGTCAGCACCCGATCGTAAAGGGCGCGTGGCAGTTCGATCGGCTCCACCTCGGCGGCAACCTCGATGGCGATTTCGGCGGCGGCGCCGCGAATCGGCACGCCAAGGTCAGCATCGAGATAGTGCTGCATGATTCGCTCTTCTTCTAAATGGCGGTCGCCAAAATCTGGATCACCAAAGTCCTGCATGCGATGAATGCGCCAGGTAAAGGTCATCGAGGCTGGCATGCCAAGCTCCCACTGCAGATGGGCAAAGCGATTGCCGTGCATATCGGCTGTCGACCAGCTGACGCCCTCCGGCGCCTGCAACAGCTCAACGTGTTGGGCATGGTCAGAAACAGGAACCGGCACCCAAATACTGATGGGTTCGGGGTTTTCGGATACCTCAGCTGGCACCGAAACCTCGAAACTGAATTCGAAGGTGCGGGCGGAGGACATCGCCACGTGCTCTTCACTGCCGAGGATGAAGTTACAGCTTGGAGCGACCAGTGATAAACCCAATAGCAGCACTGGCAGTAGCAACCCACGCGGTGAGGGTGTTTCCATTGCCGAAGTCTAACCTCGTCCGCCTCTGGCCCAAAGCCTTAGTCCGGGGGATCAATTCCCCCGTTGGCTCGATAAAATCCAACCATGGTTTCGCGCAAACGCCCGCCCCACACTGGCCAAGCCTTTCTTTCAGGCATGTTTCTCGGCATCTCGGTGGCAATTTTTGGCGTGGTTGTGATCCAAGTGATCTTCGGCCCGGTGCTCTCGCGCTCGCTTGCCACGACCGAAGAACAGGTGATTTCCACGGTGCATGGCCGTTTGGTCAAAGATTACGTCAACCCGCCGAATGAGCAGGAGTTGATGCGCGCTGCGGTGCAAGGAATGATCGAGTCATTCGGCGATCGCTACTGCTCTTACCTAGGACCAGCGGATCAGGTGAGCTATCACGAAGGATCGTCGGGCAATTTGATTGGCATCGGCGTGCAAATTGCGCGCGGGGGGACCATCCATTACCCGCGGCCGGGTGGCCCAGCCGAAATCGCGGGCTTATTGCCGGGTGACCGAATCGTTGCCGTGGACGGACTCGAAATCGCGGAAGACATGCCACTGAATGAATTGACGCCACTGATTAAAGGCGCTAAAAACACCACCGTTCACTTGCAAGTTCAACGCGGTTTAGACCAGCCGGAATTCTTTGAAGTTGACGTCAAACGAACCCCACTCCCAACTGGAACCGTCGCCAAGGTTCGAATGGTCGACCCTGAGGCTGGAATTGGCCAAATTCACATCCGCTCCTTCGCGGGCACCACGGCAAAAGAATTAGATGCCGCCCTCGACACCCTGCTGGCCCAAGGCATGAAGGCGTTGGTTTTGGACCTGCGTTTCAACCGCGGTGGTTTGCTGGATTCGGCGGTCGAATGCGCTGGGCGCTTCTTGAATGGCGGAGTGGTTTGCACCTTAGAAGGCCGCAACCAATCTCGCTCGGTGCGCAAGGCAGACCCTGATCACTCCAAAGTCCCCGACCTCCCCGTCGTCATCTTAATTAACGGCCTCAGCGCCAGCGGCAGTGAGGTGTTGGCCGGTGCCTTGCGCGACCGCGGCAAGGCGATCTTGGTGGGCCAGCAAAGTTATGGCAAAGGGGTTTACCAACAGGTGCTGAACTTCAAAGACGGTCAGTTCACGATTAAGTTCACCGCTGGTTATTACCTGACGCCTTCCGGTCGGGTGATTGAAAGCGCCATTCACCCCGAATTCCCTGGCCACCTCGACCCAGATTTAATGACTCCCCTGCCGCAGTCGGAAGAGTTAGGCCGACTACTCAGCTACTTGCAATACGACGACCCTCCTGAGGTCTACCGCGACCGAGTCTTTGAAATCTTTGAAGGCTTGCGCGAGTTGAGTGCTCCCCCCGTTGATCCCACCTTGGACACCGCGATCCATGCCCTGCGCATGGCCGAGCCCAACGCTGGTTAAGCGCTGCCCCCCCACCCACAAATTGGTGATGACTGCATCCGGAAAGCTCACTGTGCTCGGCATTGAATCGTCGTGCGACGAAACCGCCGTCGCTGTCGTTCGCGGCGGCCGTGAAGTTTTGTCTAGCGTGGTTGAGTCGCAAATCGAAGAACACGCTGCGTGGGGCGGAGTGGTGCCCGAAATCGCCGGACGAAGCCATCTCCGCGCCATTCAACCGACTTTGCGCGCTGCCATGGAAGAGGCGAACGTCGGCCCCGATCAAGTTGATGCCATTGCTGCGACTGCGCGCCCAGGTTTGCTCGGATCGCTGTTGATTGGCGTGACTGCCGCCAAAAGCCTGGCTTGGGCGTGGCAAAAACCTTTGGTGGGCGTGCACCACATCGAAGCTCACGTTTACGCAGCGCTGATGTCGCTGGAAGAATGGCAGTTCCCGTATATCACGCTGGTCGTTTCCGGAGGCCATACCTCGCTCTATCGCAGCGATTCGCCGTTGCACCTGGAACTGCTCGGCTGCACTCGCGACGACGCCGCCGGGGAAGCTCTCGACAAAGCGGCGGCCATGCTCAACCTGCCTTATCCGGGCGGCCCCTCGATTCAAAAAGCAGCCGCCGACGGCAACCCAAAGGGCTATCCATTCAAGCGCCCGCTGTTGGCCCCGGACTCGTTGGAATTTTCCTTTTCCGGCATGAAAACCGCCTTGCTTTACAAGCTCAAAGGTCCTGGCGGCAAGCGCGAAGACCCCACTCTGCCTGAGTCGCAAAACCTGCCCGATATGGCTGCCAGTTTCGAAGAGGCGGTTGCCGACACGCTGGTCAAAAAGTCGCTGCGGGCCTGCAAAATGACCGGCATCCCCCGCCTGCTGGTTGGGGGTGGCGTCGCCTGTAATCAGCGATTGCGCCGATTCATGGCCGTCCAACCAGAGAAAGTAGGAGTGACCGCTCATTTTGCTGCCCCGGAATACTGCACCGACAACGCGGTGATGATTGCGGGATTGGGTCACGCGCGACTGCTTGCTGGTGAGCGCGATGACTTAACCATGGACGTCGCAGCCAGTTAAAGCCTTCCCTTAGCGACTTGAGAGGTCGCCGCTTGGGTGCGTCTGGAACAGGCAGATAAGCTTTGTTACTCATGCAAAACCTCCGGCTATGCTGGTTTATGGCCCTCTCCACGCTCCTTTTGCTTTCCGCGACGATCGCACCTCCCCCAACCGAGCTACAGAACAAGCTCGCTCGTTTGGAGGACGGCACTCGCATCCGCTGCGAAGATGCTGAAGCTGGAGCAGAGGCCTTCGAGACTGAATGGGGCCGTTTTTTATGCCCCGGCAACCCGGTTATCGATGTGATCGCAGCCGACGCCGACAGCAAAGCTCTCGAAGCACTGCGTGAGTACGACTACAACGCCTACCTCCAACAGTGCTCGCTGCGCTGGAAGCCTGGGGCCCCTACTTCGATCCGGTACCCAGTCGCACCGAGGCCAGCGAGCGCGTCTCCTACTTGTGGGAGCAGTTGGAAAAAGCCAAGCCCGGCAAAGCGGCGTTGTTGACCGGCCGCATGCTGGCCGAAATGGACCGCAAGCTAGGGTCCAACCACTACAAAAAGGTCACCCTGGCTGACCTACGCCGCGCTCTACGGAGCAAAAACCCTGGCTTGCGCCGGGCAGCGGCGATGGTGGGCCGAAAGCAAGACGAACGGCAATTCTGGCAGCCGATGCTTGCCGCTAGCGTCAAAGACGACCACGCCGGTGTGCGGGCCGCTTGCGCCGAGTCGGTGATGGCAATGGACAGCGACCTCGCCCTAAGCGGCTTTTCGTCGGCGTTGTGGCGCGGCAAAACCGACAGCGAGCGGATGGCCGCCGCGGAGCACCTGGGCGATCACGGCGACGCTCTCAGCATCGACGTTTTGATGGTGCCGCTGCAAGCCAGCACCGTCACCGGTGGGCCAGCCAGTGCTTTTGCCCATTTCGGCCGTCAAGTTTCGGTCGTCGCTGATTTCGACGTCGAAATCGCTGCCGCCGCCAGCATCGCCGATCCACGCGTGATCGTGCTCCAAGAGGGCACTGCGCTGCAAGTTCGGGTGGTTTCGACCCGCGTTGTGCGCACCGTCATGACTTCCTTGAAGAAATTGACAAGATCTAACCCAGGACCGCGCCCTGAGGATTGGCTTCGTTGGTACGAAGAGCGATAATGCCCGGGCATGGGCACTGATACCTCCCCCGCAATCCTGGTGTTGGAAGACGGCACTACTTACCACGGCCGCTCCGTCGGTGCCTCTGGGGAGCGTGCTTTCGAGCTCGTTTTCAATACGGCAATGACCGGTTATCAGGAGATCCTGACCGACCCGTCTTACGCTGGCCAAGGCGTGGTGATGACCTACCCGCAGATTGGCAATTACGGCGTTTGCCTCGAGGACGACGAGTCCGACCGCTGCTGGGCCGACGCCATGATCATGCGCGAGATTTCGCCGCTGGCGTCCAACTTCCGCGCCGACCTCTCCCTGGGTGCTTACCTGCAGCAACGCGGCGTGCTAGCCATGGAAGGCATCGACACTCGCGACCTAACCTTAAGGCTGCGCGATCAAGGGGCGCTGCGGGCGGTGCTGAGCACGGAGTTTTTCGAAGCCGAGA
>CAZMDZ010000267.1:0-5897 GCA_964565175.1 uncultured Planctomycetales bacterium | reverse complement strand
GGGGAGCGGTGGCGCTAGGCGTAGTGCTTTTGGCCGTGGTCCCCCTTGTAGTGACCTGACCCATGGAAAGCTTTCTCGAACTCCTCATCCTGCTCGCCTTCGGTGCTGTCTGTTCAATGATCGCCAACAGTCGCGGCCGAAGCGGTTTGATCTGGTTTTTCCTCGGTTTCGTCTTCAATTGCTTTGGCTTGGTGATCCTGCTGGTTCTTCCCAACCTTGATGAGGAAGAAAAAAAGGAAGTTCGCGTCCACCAGCGCCACCGACGTTTGCAGGAGGAGCTGCGTCAGGAGCGAATGAAAAACCAAGCATTCCGTGGGCACGCCAAGGCGCGAATGGATTTGCATGACGCAGCCTTAGGCATGGATACTGGCGAACAAGAGGAACCGCCAGCGATGGAACTACCGGCTCCGCCACCTACGCCTGCCGCGCCTTCGGTGGAAAACCTTGCCGGTGACTTGCCCGCGGATGGTTGGTTCACTGCGGTGCCGGGCAACGACGCCCAAGGCCCGCACAGCTTGCAGAACTTGGTCGACTTGATGAACAGTGGCGAAATCACTCGCCGAACCTTGGTTTGGAATTCCGATCACGACCCTGAGTGGTTACCCGTCAAAGACACTCCATTAAGGGAGTATCTGACATGAAACCGCAACCAGGTTGGGTGGAAATAGCTGGCAGCATAGCCGGCCCTTGGCAGGAGTGGCCGCTGCAACCCGAGTCGCTGCGAGCCGCCCTGCGCAATGCAGGCGCGCCCGACACTGCGCTTAAGCTGCATACCGACGGCGGTTGGCTCACGATAGAGCCAGGTCATGAGTTCATGCCAACGGAGTCGTTTGGCGGCTCAGCTCCTGCAGAAGCTTTGGCGGCGGCTTTGCAAGAGCTTCATGCACTGATGCCTAAGCCCACCGAAGAGTGGGCGTCGACTTTACGCCTGACCGAATTTCACCAGCAACATAAAGTCGAAGCGCTGGTCGGGCTGACTTCCACCGGCATTCAAGCCGTCGGTCGGCAAAGCCCGTGGGTGGCCGTACCCGAAGCAGGGATTGGGGATTTGGTGCGCAAATACTGGCTGATCGCAATCCTGTTGGTGATTGCTCTCGGCGGTTGGTTGTACGTGAACTGGGACCAAATGCTGGCTTCCATGCCCAGCCCAGACGGCATCCCGGCCGAAGGTACGCCCTAACCAAGATCCAAAGACTGCGCTTCGCCTAACTCTTGATCTTATTGACGTAGTCCCACCAATCGTCTTGGAAGTCATCCCAGTTGCGGATTTTGATGATCTTCTTGAAGTGGGTGGAAGACCCTTTGCGGTCGTAAACCGACGCCATAAAAGTGTGAAAGCGTTCCAACAGTTCTTCGTCGCCGGAGTTCATTAAGTAGAAGAACAATGCATACGAAGAGGCATACTTCAACTGCTGTCCGGTCGACGCCATGAAGTCGCCCGGTTGATAGTTCATCACCCGTTGAATGGTATCGGGTTTGGCGTGGTTTTGTAGAGCTTCAAAAAGCTCCATATCAGGTTGCTCCGGAGTGAAGCTTCGGTCGCCGGGGTTGCCAGTCAACGCTTTGGCAAAGTAATTGGCGCTTCCTTCCCAGAACCAACCGGGAACGGCCGGTTCATCGCGCGCGTATTCGCGAATTGAGCCATGAGTAATGGCGTGGACGGCTTCATGAACTAAGTCTTCGGCAACCCCATCTTTGAAGTAGCAGTACAAGGTGCGCGTATCAGGTTTAAAATAAGCACCAACGTTCCCACTGAGTTTGGGCATCTCATCTCGATTGGGATAGACCTGAACGTTCATCGGTTCGCGTGTTTCCCAAAATCCAACGATCGCTTGGAAGTTGGTGTAGTAAGCCTGATAGACCTGTTCTAAATCGGCGCAAGCATTGAGCAAGTCAGGCAGGTCGCAAGAGGCTTTGATATTGAAGTGGGCAGTCGTGAATTCCCATCCATCTTGAAAGTGAGATTGTCGGAACTTGCGCAGTTCCTGGAAATCCATCTTGCCTTTGCCCTTTACCGGGATTTGAAAGATGCCGCGCTTCTTTTTATGGCCTAGCGCTTCGTGGGCAGGGGCATAGTTGCTTTGGTCCAAGAGAGCGCGCCAGAAATAAAGATCGGCATCGCGCACGAGCCCGTTTTCTTGGCACCACTTGCCTAGTTCCGTGCTCCGTTCCGCATTCGGTGGTTCGCGGAATTCGGCCCTCATCTTCTCCAGGTATTCCGGATAAATCACCCGAGGCCCTTCCATGCCGACGACGTCGGTTAACTCATAGTGCTTAATTCGAGATTTCTGGGCCAACCATACACCGTGTTCATCGACGCGGAGCAGGTGGCCTTTTTGCGGCTTCCCTTTGGTAAGGGTGATGACGTCGGGAGGAGTTTCTTCAGGGCCAATGAAAACAGAACTCGAACCACTGAACGCGACTTCATCGCGGCCCGCGAATAGCAGGCATAGGTAAGTCAGTATGTGAGCCAGCATGGGAACAGCATACCGTGTTACCTAAAAATGGAAGAACCGACCGAGTTTTCACTCGGTCGGTTTGTTGGAGGCGGCATCTGCCGGGCGGATGCCCGATAAGGAGCCACGCCTGTCGGGGAGTTACCAGCTGTAACCGCCCGGGGTGCAAATCATCCAGCTGTCGTCGCGTTGTGGATCGTAGAAGGGGAAGCCTTCGGCGAAGGAATCCGCATCTTCTGGAGTTCCGTCGAGCACGAACTTGTAATCGGTGCCGTCAGATTTGTACATGTAGCCATCCGTGGCGTTGGGGTACTGCGAATCCGGATCGCTCGGCAGAGTGGTCAGGTGGTCAGGTACCAAACCTGGGATATAGCCATCAGCGGCATAGCCTTCACCACCGACGTCGGTTGCATCACCAGACCACGCACCTGCGGTAGTCGGGTAAGTTCCGTTTTCGCGGTAGTAGTCGGCGAGTGCAGACTGGACCGAACGCAAGTCAGCCATTCGACGGCTGTCGCGTGCAGTGGTCTGGCCTTCTTGCAAAATAGGCACCAAAACCCCGGCCAACATGGCGAGGATGGTGACCACAATCAGCATTTCAATGATTGTGAAACCAGCTTGACGTTTCATTTTTTCGTGCTCCTTCGTTGGGTTACTCTCGGTGGCCACGAGGAGTAGCCACACACGAATATCGGAAGGAGCGGCGCCAAGCCTTAGTGAAAACGAGCGGTTGCGGCCGAATCAGGGCTAATTTTTGCCCTTGGAGGCGCCTCCAGGGCCAGCTCCACCGAAATGGAAGTGGACTGTTTGCGATTCCTTCTCATTAACCGGGTACTCGACGCGTGCCCAGCTGTCGCCCTCGTTGTACCAATGCTTCAGGCGGTTGCCGTCTGGGTCGGTGAACTTCTCAAGGGTGTAAGGTTCTTTCGGACCGTTGGAGGTGCTGAGGATCATCCAACCGCCTTTTTCAAGGGTCCCAGGGCCGTCATAGGCGGCAAAAAAGCTGCGAGAGCCGCTTTTCGCTGTGCCTGAACCGGACCAAACCCAATTCCGCTTGAGCGCAAAAAACGGCCCGTCGGAAGTGGCGACGATGCCGCGGGGCATGGTTTTACGCAGCAAGACCACACTCCAGCCTTGAGCCGGGACGGTGACGCTGAGGCTGTTGCGCACCTCTCCCAAGCAGTCGCCATCCGGAAATTGCACGGCCAAGCGGCGCATTTTGACTTTTTCCCAGCCCAGATCTAGGAAATTGGCCGTCAGCTTGCGTTTTTGCTCGCTGCTGTTCAGGAAAAGCAGAACGTCCTGAGGGGGGAAGGAGGCTCCATCGGCAATGCGGAAGTTGATGATTTGGGTTTCCGCATTGGGCTGTTGCTGAGCCAGGTTGAGCAGGCGGAAGTGCCGGTTTTTGTTCTTTGGTTGGCTCAACACCTGCTCGAGGGTGGTCGGTAGGTTGCCGTCCTCGTCGGCGAAACGGCGCTTTAGCTCCGCTTCCAAGCCAGCCAGCTCCTTTTGCTCGCCACCACTGGCGTCGGGTTCGGCGGCTGGGGCGTCGATCAGGCTTAGGGTTGGCGACTGGTCGAGGAAGAAACGGATGTTGAGCGGAGCGCCTGCTTCGTATCCGGCCAAATCTAAGGTGAATCCGCTGATTTGAATGCCTAGACCGGTTTCCGGCGCGAGCAGAGTGTCGCATTGGCGACCAGCGGTTTTTCCGGACGCATATTGGATGACACCATTTTCCATCGCCTGAGCGCGGCGCACGACAGGCTTATAGCTCAGGGCGAAAATCGCGCCCAGTTGCATGGACCCGCCAACGCCACCGCCCCTGCGACTGATCGAGCAGTTTTTGCCGTTGAACTGCAGATCGAGGAGGTCAGGGTCAAAGTCCACTGCCTGGCCGTGCAGTTTTAGGGTGAGCCGCCGGAGCACAATTTGTTCACCCCAAAGAAGTTGATATTCACCCTCTACCTCCTTGAGTGAGAAGGTGGATTGAGCGTTGGCTGGACTGGCCGCCATCAGGGCGGTCATCAGAGACAGGCAGAGCGTGCTCAGGATGCGGGGGAAATTCATGACTCTAAGGTTACGAGAACGGGGGCGTGATCGCTGGGTTTGGCTTCCCATTTACCCTTCTTACGTTCGTCACGATCGATCTCTGAACTTTGGCACATTTGGCGGACAGAGGTCGTGCCCAGGGTCAAATCGATGCGAAGGCCATGTCCGCGTGGAAAACGGCCAGCGCGGTAATCCCACCAGGAGTACTGACCGTCTTCGTCATTGTGGTCGCGGAAAAGATCATGCAAACCCCAATCTAGTAACCTTTTGAGTGCTTTCTGCTCCGGCGGGCTATTCAGAATCCGGCCTTCCCAATACTCCGGGTCCCAGCAATCGCGGTCTTCGGGAATGATGTTGAAATCGCCCAGCAGCAGCAGCGGTTGATCCGGGGCGTGCTGCGTGTCGATCCAATTGCTCAGCGCATCCAGCCAACGCAGTTTCATTTCGTAATGCGGCGTGCCCAAATCTTTGCCGTTGACGACGTAAGCATTGATCACTCGCACCCCTTGGAAGTCGCACGAAATCACCCGCGCCTGTTCTGGGGCCGGGTTGTCGTCGAAACCGTTGATGACGTTTTCCAGCGGCTCGCGACTTAAGAGCGCCACGCCGTTGTAAGTCTTTTGCCCGTGTACCGCTGCCTGATAGCCGACCTCGGCGAGCGCTTCATGCGGAAAGATGTCGTCGGTGACTTTGGTTTCTTGCAGGCACAGCAGATCGGGCTGATGGCGTTCGAGCACGCCGAGTACGCGCTCGAGGCGAGTGCGGATGGAATTCACATTCCAGGTGATGATTTTCATCGGGCTAAGTGGGTGGCGGTTCTTAGGAGCTGAGTCCAGGTTCGAAAACCCTTTAAGAATGACTTGATAGGATAGATTCCTCCCTCCTTCATCTTCTTGCGAATCCCTCATGATTTCCACGCTGATCCTATGCTCTCTGGCGGCGCAACAACCCTCGGTTGAACCCGTTTCCGATTCCCTGCAAGCTGTGCTTGAGATGGCTCCTGCTGAATTGCACCGCGTCTATCTCAAGATGGATTCCCATTTGGATTTAGCCCATTTCCAAGCTCGTACCGAGGGAATGCTCAAGACCGAACGGCGTCAATTTGTGGTCGCTGAATTGCGTTCCTTTGCAGATCAGTCGCAAACTGAAGTACGCGGACGGTTGCAAAATTTGCAGGCCGAAGGTCATGTTGCGAGCGTGCGTCAGTTGTGGATTAACAACTGCATCCAAATGCGCGCCGACGCCGATGCCATCACTGAGTTAGCGCAAATGCCCGGCGTTGCCGAAATTCGTTATGACCCGGTGCGCGATCCAGCCGAACTTCATGACGTTCCCATGGGGATGATGGCGGGCGGCAATGCGGCGGGGGGAGCAACCCCAGCAGACGGTTCA
>CAZMDZ010000266.1:0-5901 GCA_964565175.1 uncultured Planctomycetales bacterium | reverse complement strand
AAAGGCATTTCGGATCGCCACGATTCTGCGTGCAGCGTGCGAACCACCAGTTCTTTTCCAGTTCCAGTTTCACCGGTGACCAAAACCGGGTAGTTGGAATTGGCAAAGACCGAGATCTCCTCCCGCAGAGTTTGCAAGCGTTGGCTTCGGCCAATCAGTCCTCCGCCTTGTTGCTCAAGCAAGTTATGAACCAAATCCTTGGCGACTTGGCCGTGGTGCTGGACGCTTTGTTCCAACGCATCCATCACCTCGGAGGTGTGCAAAGAAGCGCCCGCTAAAGCAGCTAAGGCAGCCAACACGGAATCGTTGACGGCGTCGAATGCATTGGAGGTCATGGAATCCAAGGTCAGCACCCCCACCAGTTTTTTGTCCACCCGGAGTGGCAAACCCAAACAGGCGTGAATGTGATCGCTGAGGTTTGGCGCCTCCTCAACCAAGCCATCAAAGGGATCCGGCAGTGAACTGTTGATGGGGAATTTGGTAGGCCCGGGATGAGCGCAAACCTCGGCTAATCTCGGGTGGTCAGCCAAGGGGAAGGTGCGACCAAGAGTATCTGCTCGAAGGCCATGGGCTGCTAAAGGCCGAAGTTCATCCCCCCGCAATCGGAGCAGTGCCACGGCATCGGCCGGTAGCACTTGACGCACGGTTTGAACGAGCCGTTGATAGCGATCGTGGCTGCGCAAACTTTCGTTGAGATCCAGTGCAATTTGCACCAGTAGGTCGAACTCACGGCTTGTTACCTTTTTCACAACTGTTACCTTTCCAACAACTTTGAAGTTGCGAATTCTACAACACACTTTCCCCTCTGGATGCCTTTAAAGGCCACTTTTCTACCCGTTTCTCATTTACAAAGAGAAAAACCTCGTCTTCGCCTTTGGCACATGGATTGCATCTACGCCCTTGGCAAAAGCCACCCCCCTACCACTGGCGGCTTACCCACTCATGAGCGTTTCGCAATCCATCGCAGATTTCCTTGCCATTCTTGTCGACAAGCACCATGGCAAATTGCGGGAGAACGTGCCCAATCTGCTTCGATTGGCCCCTGCGTGGGAAGAACTCCACGCCCATAGCCAAACGTCCACCTCCCCCTGGTCCAAACTCTTAACCCTGTGGTGGGGAGAGATTGAGCAACACCTCGACAAGGAAGAGGCTTTCATCTTCCCTTCTTGCATCGAGGGCCGCGGCCCGCATATGGGTGCACAGCTGCAAACCCTTGAGCAAGAGCACAAGGATCATCGCCAAATGATGGAAGCTCTGTCGCAGTCGCTTGAAAACGGTGTCGAGCTCTTGACCCAATGCCTCCGCCAGCCAGCGGAAGAAGTGCCATTTCTTGAAGGCGCCATTGCCTTCCACCAGGAAGCCACTCAGATCCTGGAGCAACTCCAAGAACACATCGATCTCGAGAACCGGGTGCTTTTCCCGTTGGTTCTCGGCCTCGACAGCCCAGCTCACTGGGAGGTCGACCAATCCCCTAATTCCCCCAACTAGCATGCTCACTAAATCAGCAGCAAAAGCATTTTTCCTGGGTGGAACCGCACTGTGCAGCATTGCCTTTGTGCTCCTGTCCCTGGACACATTGGCTCAGTTCCCAGAGCGTTCCAACGAGGAACAAATGAATGAATCGGTCGTTCGAGGTCACATGATCTGGAACAAGAACAATTGCATGGGTTGCCATACCCTGCTCGGCGAAGGCGCGTATTACGCTCCTGAACTTACCCAAGTCGTCAACCGACGCTCCGATGTTTGGCTTGCCGAATTCCTCAAAGATCCAGAGCGGATGTTCCCTGGCCGTCGAAAGATGGTCAAGTATGACTTCTTCGATGAAGCCGAGGTTGGTGAAGCAGAAGCTCAGCAAAACCTCGACGACGTAATCGCCTTCTTCCACTGGGTGTCCAAGATTGACACCAATGGATTCCCGGCTGAGCCAGACATGGCACCGCAAATGGCATCGGCAACCGCTGACATTGCAGACGACTCGGTCCTGAGCAAGGCGCCGACTTACTTCAATGCGGTTTGCATTGGCTGCCACGCAGTGGAAGGCCAAGGTGGACTGGTTGGCCCAGCGCTAGATGGCGTCGCCGATCGCTACGAAGCGGACTACCTGCGCAAGTGGGTTTCTGATCCACAGGCAGTCAAGCCTGGCACCACGATGCCAAACCTGGGTTTGAAAGAGGATGACCTCGAAGCCATTCTCAACTTCCTCGGCACCTTGAAGGAGAACTAAAGATGCGTTTCAAGAGTCAAAAAATCGCTTGGTACTTCTTTGCCGCTTGCATGGGCTTGTTATTGTTGCAATTGATTTACGGATTCATCCTTGGTTTCGTCCGCATGGGATGGGAAGGGTTGCATGAACTGATCCCGTTCAATACTGCCCGCGCAACTCACACTAACCTACTGGTGGTCTGGCTGCTCGCCGGATTCATGGGGGCCGCTTACTACATCATTCCAGAAGAAGCGGACCGCGAGATTTGGAGTCCAAAGCTAGCTTGGGTTCAGTACTTCTCGCTCCTTGCAGTCGGCGTAATCGCGATTGTCGGTTATCACCTGAACTACTGGGAAGGTCGTAAGTTCCTGGAGATTCCACGACCGCTGGACTACTTGGTCGTCGTCAACGTCCTCGCCTTCCTGTTCAACATTCTGATGACCATCTGGAAGGGCAAGCGCATGACCACCACCGCCATGGTGTTGTTCTTCGGTTTGCTGACGGCCGCCTTGCTTTACTTGCCTGGCATGTGGACCTTCGACAACTTGGTGCACGACTCGTACTTCCGTTGGTGGGTCGTCCACTTGTGGGTAGAAGGCGTTTGGGAATTGATCATGGGCGCGATTCTGTCGTTCTTGTTGATCAAACTGACCGGCGTCGACCGCGAGGTCATTGAAAAGTGGCTGTACATCATTGTCGGCTTCACCTTCCTTAGCGGCATCCTTGGAACCGGCCACCACTACTACTTCACTGGCGGCCCAAGCTACTGGTTGATGATCGGTGGTGTGTTCTCGGCACTGGAACCTCTCGCTTTCCTCGGCATGGCGCTGTACGCAATTGCAATGGCCCGCCGCGGTGGTCGCAAGCATCCAAATAAGATTGCCCTGTCTTGGACGATTGGCTGCGCAGTCATGAGTTTCGTCGGCGCTGGCGCGCTGGGCTTCGCTCATACTTTGCCGCAAGTCAACCTGTGGACACACGGTACGCTGGTAACGGCAATGCACGGCCACATGGCATTCTGGGGCGCATACGCCATGCTGATCCTGGCTTTGATCACTTACGCACTGCCAGAAATGACTGGTCGTAAGAACTTCAAGGGCTGGATTCCTGAGTGGGCATTCTGGTGCTCCAACATTGGCATGATTTGCATGACGGGTGCCTTCGCCGTGATGGGCGTGGCGCAGGTCTACCTGGAACGCAAAGCTGGCATGGACTTCCTCGATGTGCAGGAAGGCCTTGAAGTGCACGCTTTCGCCCTCATTCTCGCCGGCGCGTTGTTCACCTTCGGGGTGGTGCTGTTTATCAAGAACTTCATCTCTTACGGCCTGCCGTCGGACGAAGTGCTTGCCAACAACTCCACTACCGACAGCAACGTCGACGCCACCCCTGAGGCTGACGGTCCGGCAGCTGCCGCTCCACAAGCCTAACTGTTGAAGCTAGATTGGCTGCCGCTGCAAGCTGGCAGCCAATCGCCTGCACCATCCATGCAATGAATGCTCAACCCGCCATCCCTTTCTACCAACCCGTCGCCAACGAACTGGAATTGTTCGACCACTGTTGGCGACAGCGATTGCCGCTGATGCTCAAAGGCCCAACCGGCTGCGGCAAATCACGCTTCGTCGAACACATGGCAGCCCAATTGAACCTGCCCTTAATCACCGTCGCCTGCCACGATGACACCAGTGCCGCCGATTTGCTCGGCCGCTGGTTGGTCCGCGGCGGCGACACCGTCTGGCAAGACGGCCCGGTCACTCGCGCAGTTCGCCAAGGCGGCATTTTGTACTTGGATGAAATCGCCGAAGCTCGACCAGATGTAGTCGTTGCGCTGCACCCATTGACCGACCACCGTCGCCGCATTCACCTTGAAGCTCATGGTGAAGAAATTCAAGCGGCCGACAACTTCATGCTGGTCGTATCTTTCAACCCCGGCTACCAGCGCGGTTGGAAGGAGCTGAAACCGTCGACCCGCCAGCGCTTTGTCGCCGTCGGCTTTGATTACCCCGACGCCAATTTGGAAACTAGCATTGTGGTCGGTGAAACCGGCTGCGATTCAGCATTAGCCAAACGATTGGTCAAGCTGGCTGGCAAACTTCGAGGTTTGGATGAACTAGGCCTGGCCGAAAAAGCATCGACCCGTTTGTTAGTCGACGCCGCGCGCTTAATCCAATCCGGCATCCCGCCGCGCGCAGCCTGCGTTGCCGCGATTTGCGAACCACTCTCCGACGAAACCGACGTTTTAGAAGCGTTGCGCGAGGTTTGCGCTTTGGCTTTCTAGCATGCGATCCGAGCCTCCGGAGCTGCACTTGGATTTCGCCGAAGAATTCTTCGGCGCGATGTGGAAACGCTGGCGCAAGCGCAAACTGGACCCCGGTGGTTGCGCGGCAAGATTCGAAGAACTTGAAGTTGCATTGACCGCGGTGGTGCAAGCTTTTGCCACCAACGGTGACCAAAAGTTGATCGTGAAAGTCGCCGAAGCAGAAGCAAGCGGGGGCGTGCATAAGCAAGTTGCGTTGATGCCGCGCTGGGTTGCCTTGAGCGACGAACTCAATCGCAATCGAGAATTCTTCTTCACGCGGGCTGCTATTTCTGGCGTTCTCATTGCCTCCCGCGACGCCGCCGTTGAATCTGGTGAGCAGGAATTATCCAAGCGTAAAAGCGGCGGGGAGCAATCGGAACAAAGGTATTTGGAGAATGCGGAACGAGCGATCCTTCGTGCAAGTGCCGCTCATCCATCTTTCGCCATTCGCGTGCAAGAAGCTGCGCAACTTGAGCTAAGCGTTCGGCCGCATCCGAATTTGCTGGCTCCAGCGGAACGTGACCTCGAAGCTCGCCGCCAAGAGTTGCTCGGTCGGCTCACTGCAATCGCTGCGGATGTGCAAAGTCGGACTGCACAAGATCGGACTGCACCAACCGCGGCTTTACCGCCTGAGCCGAAAAAATCACGTCGGTCTAAAGCTCGATCGGCGCCGATCCTGCTGCTTGGATCCGCACTGCAAGGAAGCCAGTTGGCGAAGGCTGATGAGCTCAGCAAAAGCGAAGAAAAAGGAATCGCCGCCGACGCGAACGAGGTGGAAGCGCCAAAGAAGGATCACATCAAACGCATTTTGTTTGAAGAGGATCCGTACAAAGCCAACATGCCCGAGCACGCTTTTGAAAAAGTCATGTTCGCGGAAAAGTATGACGGCGGCCAGCGACGGATGGACGGCGAAGACGACATGGATGAGCATCAAGATTCGCTGGATGCCGTCGACCTGCGCGAACTGATTCGTGGCGGTCCAGAAGTGCACAGTATTTATCAAGCCGACATCGGCGATGGCGGTGAAATACCAGACGTCGGCGCAACCCCGCCCAAGAGCGGCGGCATTTCCTACAACGAGTGGAGTGAAAAGGATCGCACTTACCGGCCAGATTGGGTGACCGTTTTCCCGACCGCCATTCAACAAACCGACGCCGCCGCTGGGCTTGCTTTAAGCAAAGATTTATCCCCCATCATCCAACGCAGCCTGCGCCGGCTTCAGCGCAAGCGCACCGAACGACTTGCCCTCAGCCGCCAGTTGGATGGCGACAGCATTGACCTATCCGGCGTCGTCGACGATCACGCGAAACTGCAAGCAGGTCGCTCGCCAAGCGGTCGAGTTTATATTCACAAACCCAAACTCCACCGCGACCAAGCCACCAACGTATTGCTAGACATCAAC
>CAZMDZ010000265.1:0-5942 GCA_964565175.1 uncultured Planctomycetales bacterium | reverse complement strand
ATCAATGGAATCAGCACCAATGTGCCGAGCGCGGCACCAGCTAGCATCATGCCGCCGACGTTAATGCCCAGGATGTAGCCCACGCCTAGAAGCGATGGAGCTGCACTGATCGACAAGCTGGTGACGTACGCGCCGCCAGCCTTGCCCAGGGTTAAGGGGATGGCGATGCTTTCTTTGACCACGCCAAAAACCTTCAACATCAAGCCATAGAGAGCTCCAGCGCCCAGGCCTTGGAAAACCTTGATTGCAGCATCGCCGCCAGATTCGCCGGCTTTCAGAACTTCGGCGCAGGCGGTGCCCTCGGGATAGGGCAGGTTTTCATGCTCCTGCACAATCAGGAAGCGCCGCAGCGGAATCATGAACAGCACACCCAATGTGCCGCCGAGCAGAGTCGTCAGGAATAACTTGGAGAAATCAGGTGCCTGACCCCACAGGTAAAGGGCAGGAATGGTGAAGATGATGCCCGCCGCCAAGCTTTCCCCGGCGGAGCCCACAGTCTGGGCAATATTGTTTTCCAGAATCTTGCGCTCGCCTTTGGCTTTGCGCATGATTGCCATAGAAACGACCGCCACTGGGATCGAAGCAGACACCGTAAGTCCTACTTTCAGGCCTACATAGGCATTTGCGGCGGCAAAAAGAGTGCCGAGAATGGCGCCGATCAGAACGGCGCGCACCGAGAGCTCGGGATAGTTCTCCTGCGGGGAAACGTGGGGGCGGAAACCGTCGGCCATGGTGGCTAGATCCTAGCAGGACGCTGGATCAAGAAAATCCCAGTCTTCGCCGACGAAGGGCGAAAGAGTAGGGTACGCTTCCCGCGTGAAACTCTCCGTCGTCATCCCGATCTACAACGAGGAAGAAACGCTGCTGGAAATCCTGCAGCGGGTCCGCGACACGCCATACGAAAAGGAACTGATCCTGGTCGATGACTGCTCGCAAGATAGCACTCGTGATATTTTGAAGACGCTTGAGAATGATGAAGATCTACGCATCTTTTATCACGAGGTCAACCAAGGCAAGGGCGCTGCTTTGCGCACCGGATTCCAGCATGCCACAGGCGACGTCGTCCTGATTCAGGACGCTGACCTTGAGTATGACCCGGGTGAATACCCGATCTTGCTGGAACCCATCGAGCGCGGCCTCGCCGACGTCGTTTACGGCAGCCGCTTCAAGGGCGGGTCGATGTCTCGTGTGCACTTGTACTGGCACCAGATGGCCAACGGTTTTCTGACTTGGTTGTCGAACATGATGACCAACCTCAACCTCAGTGACATGGAAACCTGTTACAAGGTTTTCAAGCGCGAGGTGTTGGAAGGGATTGAAATTAAGTCCAACCGCTTTGGCTTCGAACCGGAAATTACTGCCAAGATCGCCCGCAAACGCCTCAACGGTAAGCGGGTCAAAGTCTATGAAGTTCCGATCAGTTACTACGGTCGTGATTACGCTGATGGCAAAAAGATTGGCTGGAAGGATGGTGTTGCTGCCATCTTCCACATCATGCGCTACAACCTGTTCAGGTAAAGTTCAGCTCACTGGGTTTTCCAAAACTTCGAATTTCTTTTCCCAAGATCTTCGGGATTTCTTGGGACAAATTGAGGAGTAGGTCCATTCGGAAAGCATGCAATTTGCAAAGCTTTCGACCATAATCTCGGCTGTTGTTTGTGCTGGTGCTATTACCGCGGAGAGTACGCCTTCCCCTCAATCCAATCAAAAGCTCGCCAACAGCGGGCAACCTGTGTTTGCTGGCTGCTGGAGCCTACTACGCTTATTCGTATCCTGGCGCCTACCAGGGAGTCATTGACGAAGGCGTGCTCCAGGGATCGAAACCATGACTTTGAAGATCAAATCAATGGCATGAGCTTCCTCTATCACACCAATTCATCCAATCCCAATGGGGTTAACTTGAATTTGAATTTTTACGAGGAGACGATTGCTTGCACGGGCCCAGTTGCCTGGCCAACCGCAGACTGCTCTTATCCATTAACCGGCTTGCCCGGATCTTCCAACGGCACGTCGTCCTACTGGATCATTGGTTAAGAATTTGCCAGTGTCGAGCGTAATTTGGCAACTGATGAGGAGGCCTCGGATCTCAAAACGGAGTTGCTTGGTTCGATACCGTCAGTGGTACCTATCAAGGTTGCGTCAATTACGGCGGAAGTGCTACTGGATTTGCCTTTGACCTGTTTGGTCCGGCTGCGGAAACCGAGGCTTTTCCAGTGCTAATCCTGGTTCGGCTGACAACCTATTCTTGAGCGCAAACATGCTGCCTCAGGTTGGAGTGCCGATGACGATTTCAGTGACTTCTTCCCCGAATGGTGCTGGGGTTGCATCGACCTTATGGGTTTCTGCCAACCGCGTCGATCGCCATCTATTAGGCACGCCCTATGCTTTGGATGCCCACGAGCTTGCCCAATATTCGACCAACGTGTTGCAAAGCAGTCGTGCAAGCGGCCAGCACGTGGTGACCTTGCCTCCAGCCGTTGGCGGTGGCAAAACTTGGTATTTGCAAGGCGCAACCAAATCAGGCGGTGCTCTTACCGCGATGTCCCACGGCTTAGAGATTTACGTTCAATAGCCGAGCAATCTAAAACAACTTGACGTTTTCCGGGCCGGCCCGTCGCACCTGGTGTGGCGGGGCGGTTTGGATTTGCACAGACGATCGACCGATCTGCTTCAGCGCCTCGGCGGCAACATCCAGGGCCAAATGTGGTCGGTTATTCTTCTTACTGAGGTGGGCAAGAGTGAGTTGCTGCAAAGATGGTGGGCAGCATTCGCGCAATAGATCGGCAGCTTCCAGATTGGAAATGTGGCCAAGGCCGCCCGAGATGCGTTGTTGCAGGACCGGAGGATAGGGTCCATTTTGCAGCATGACTGGGCAGTAGTTGAATTCCAGGATCAAACTGTCCATGCCATCAAGCACGCCATTGCGTAATGGCTCAGTCGATCCAAGATCGGTGAAAAAACCAGCCTTCTGGCCGTCGGCTTCAAGCACAAATCCGTGGGTCGGTTCGGCGTCGTGGGGCAGCTCGATCGGAGTGACTCGGAGCGGTCCGATGTCGAAGGATTTGCCAGCTTCAAAGGGGCGCAACTCCACCTTGCGCCGTGTCCGTTCATGCTCTCCACTGTGACGCCTTTGATCAGGAACTGCGCGGTGGGCATAAAGCGGCGCTTGCGCCCGAGCAGCGACCGGCACCACGTTTTTACTGTGATCCGAATGGGCATGACTGAGCAGCACCGCGTCCACCGAGGTCAGCGATAAGCCGACGTCCTGCGCCCGGTTGCGGCCTGTTCGTTGGGCAATTCCACAGTCCAACGCCACCACCACTTGATCCGAGCCTTTGCCCGCTCGTATCAACGCACAATTGCCGGTCGAACCGCTGGCCAGCGTGAAAATTTCCATGGTTGAGTTTAACAATGACGATTAAACTATTCACCATGTCTGCCTTGGTGGCCCGGCTCGCGGCATTAGCGCTATTCCTGCTGTGGAATTTCCACGCAGGGCTGCACTTTATGCACGGCCATGCTGGCCATGATGGCGACCATGAAGCCGGTAGCGCCTATGGTGCCGCTGCCGAGGATGAGGACTGTGGCGCGTGCTTGATCAGCGTCGCCCCTGGTTTATTGGGCCAGCAACCTCTGCTGCCTGTCACCGAGTCGATTTCCTCCGATTCCGGTGCCGAAGCCAACGTCCTCCTCGCTCGCCTATTCACCTGTGCGGTCGGTCGAGGACCACCCTCAGTTTCCGTCTGATTTGCTCCAAACATTCCGTCGTGCGTGGCCATGCCCGCCGACGTGAGTGTGATTGCTGATTCGTTGCTCTGTCCGGTTTACCGACAGCTAGCGACTGGATTCGGCTCCCATTCCGTTGCCTCGGCAAGGGAAGGAACAGTCGTGGCTTAGCCACAAACTAGACTTCCAAAATGGGAAACAAACCATGAAACTGCAAAAGAACTGGCAGGCCGCATTGGCCGCCGGTGGCGCCATCATTTTCGCCACCAACTCTGCTCAGGCTCAACAAGAGCAAAACCCGACGCAACTCGACGGCTCCACTGCCTTCACTGGAACCTTGGGCCAAAGCCGCGGGGACGTTTTCAACCGCTTCGATCCGCAATGGAACCCCGCCATGGGCTTCATCCTTGACGGATATGGCATGCTTGCCGGCGGCGGGGAAGGCAATTCGGAGGCCTATGACAACCTTGGCCTGCGCAGCTTAGAAATGACTTTGGCCAGTCGCATCGATCCACTGGCGTGGGGTTATGCCGCCATCGAAATCGCGCCGCACGAGGGCGATTACGAATTCGAGTTGGCCGAAGCTGCCATTTGGGCGGATCAACTGCCTCACTCGATGTCGCTACGTGCTGGCCGCTTTTTGGCTGACTTCGGCAAGTGGAACAGCATTCACCAACACGACCGGCCGCACCCGTTTAGTCAAGGTGTTCAGCAAGAATTTCTTGGCGGTGCATTGGCCATGGACGGCTTGGAACTGCACCAGTGGGGCGGCATCGGCGATGTGCCGGTGCGTTGGTCCTTCGGTGTGGCGGCCAATTTTTCAGGCCACGGTCACTCGCTCTTGGCGGCTGCCGACGAAGAGGAAGCAGGTGGCGACGAGCACGATCATGGCAGCGGCTTAGCCACGACTTCGGTGGCTGGTTTGGGCATGGACGCTTTTGCCTACACCGGGCGAGTCAGTGGTCAGCACGACGTCGGCCAAAACGGCTACTTCCAATGGGGGGCTTCGCTGTTCATGACGCCATCCGGCTTGGCGGAAGAACATGAAGAAGCTGGCGACGTCGAGCTCTTTGAGTTGGGCCAAACTACGTTCGCATTGGACTTCACCTACCGCAATGTCGATAGCGGCGGCCAGACTGCCGATACCGTCGGCGTTGAGCTTTACTGGAACGATCGCGACCACGTCAATGAAGACAGCGAAGAAGTCGAAGGTCACGATGCCGTTGGTTTGTGGGGCTTCTACGAGCACGCTTTTAGCCCGTTCTGGGCGGCCGGTGTCGAAGGCTCATGGTGGGAGCATGCCAGCAAAGAAGACGGCGGTCATTGGCTCAGCGGTGAAGATGCTGGCCGTCAGGCGGCGGTTTTCGCTTCGTGGAACCCAAGTGAAATGCAGCGCATTCGCTTGATTGCCGGATTCAATCAACCCAACCCTGAAGCCGAACTGGATCACATTTTGGCGGTACAGTGGCAGGTCATCCTTGGCTCCCACACCCACGCCCTGGACTGGTAAATGAACCGGCTACTTCTCAGCCTTGCAGCGGTATTCGCCATGTTGATGGCAGTGCCGGCTGCAAATGCATGGCAAGCCGCGAGCGAGCCGCCCATGAAAGAGGTGCGAGTGGTCGCAACCACCGAAGCCCTGGCCAGCATGGTGCGGGGGATTGGTGGCGACCACGTCGACGTCGAAGTGTTGATCAAACTTGGCAGCAACCCCCACGCGGTGTTGCCCAAGGCCAGCCATTTGTTACTTCTAAAGAAAGCCCATGGATTGATTTCCATGGGCTTGGATTACGAGCATGCATTTCTGCCGGCATTGCTTGAAAAGAGTCGCAATCCGCGGCTCAAAAAAGCTGGCGGAATGCACGAGGTGGTGGGCAGGCGCATTCAGGCTTTGCAGGTGCCGCAATCGTTGGATCGTAGTCAAGGTGCCGACCTCCACCCAAGGGGCAACCCACACTTTGATTTAGACCCTGAAGCAGGTCGCAAAATGGCTTTGGCCGCTTGCGAATTGCTGAAGCGCATCGACCCTGCTCGTAAGCAGCAATATCAGCAGCGTTGGCAACTTTGGGATCAACGGGCTGGGGTGCGGATCAAAGAGTGGAAGGGCTACTTGCAGCCGCTTAGGGGGCAAAGTGTGGTTGCGTACCACAATAGTTGGCCCTACTTCGAGCAGGCATTCGGCTTGAAGTTCATTGGCTTTGTCGAACCCAAACCCG
>CAZMDZ010000264.1:0-5990 GCA_964565175.1 uncultured Planctomycetales bacterium | reverse complement strand
GCAAATGTATTGAGTGTAAAAACCACATTCTCGATACAGGACATAAAATGGACTGCTCACTAAACCCAAAAAACCAACTAATAGACGAAGAAAAAAGGAGATTAAATGATGAATAAAACAGGATACTTAATTGTTCTGCAAAATATGCGCGGCTTGTCGGCTGATGGCGGAACTTTCGACTGCCCTCCAATGGAGATATGTGAAGTTTATGAAAATAAACAAGACGCGGAAAAAGCACTAATAAAATGGAACGAGGACTTGGAAATGAGAGAAGGTTTCTGTCCTGAAATAGAATGGTATGAGATTTTAGAGATTCCTTTACATACGGAGATACAATTCAGAGACTTACCCAAAGACGGGGAAGATTATGAGGAATAAACAATGATTAGATTAACAGCACTAACACTAATGGCTTCTTTAATGCTTTCACCAAAAGCAGAGATTGAAGTAATATCAGCAGGAGTTTTTCATGTTGATGCGTATAATTCCCAAGAGGGAATTATTAACAAAACGCAGAGAAGACCACACCAAGTAATGTTTAACATGGCACATATTCTGTTCGCAGAAGAAGTTTCTAAATCGGAGACTTCAATTACAATAGAATATGGAAACGATGTTCGGGAGTTCATCATTAAAATGAAATACAATGATGTAATGAAAGGAATTAAAAGCACATACCAGAGAGGACAATGACACAAATGAATGATGAAGAACTGAAAAGAATCCTACAAGACTTATTGGATAATGTAGATGAAGATTGCCCAAGCGAATACCGAACAAAGCATTTGCGAATTGCAATGGACGAGGCTCGTGAAGCCTTGAAAGACTTTGACCCCCCATCACCTTGGAGTAAGTAAATGAGTAATCACGAAAATGAGTAACTTAAACAAATTATTGGCTAACAAGCCATTCACTTTTAACGGAGAAAAAACAATAATAACCAAAGAAAACGGAGACGCTTCTTTTGATGAAGCCGAAAAGCATATTGCTCAGGCTTTATACGAATTAACCCAAGCCTCTCACGAGGTAGGAAAGCATATTCCATTGCCCTACCACTTAGAGAAAGCAAAACTAGAAGTAAGACACGCACTCAAGCGTTTCAAGATTCGCAGAACCCGAATGGAGGACTAATACAATGACCACAACAAAATACAAAATACACGGTTCGTTTCAACAAGAACGAAAAGCAACACAACTCCTAAATGTCCTAACTGGGATATACGGAGAATACATCGATGAAAACAAAAAAACAAAGAGATTCCATGTCCACACCAAGTCGTGGAAAGGAAAGGATAAAACCAAATACCAAGTAAGGGAAACAATAAGAAAAGGAGCAAAGCGCAAATGCTACACCCAGATGCCTATAAACAGTTAAAGCAACAACTAAGCCAATTCCTACAATTACTAGATGCAGTAGGAGATATGGGAGTAAGCATAGTAGATGCTAGACTGGAAATACTAAAAATAAGAAGCAAACTAAAAGAAATGGCTTACCCCATAGAAGAACCAAAGGAAGAAGAACCAACCAAACAACTGAAAGATGAAGAAACTGGAGAATAAATTAGGAAATTACTTTAACATAATGGCATTCATTAGAACTGTATTAGGGCTTCTAGGAGTAGGATATGTATTATCCTCTTGTGTATTACCCGAATACATGACCGCTGAACAGGAAACATTATGGCACTTACAACACACACAAATCAATGAATCAGAACTAGGTTGTCCTCTCTGTAAAGCAGAGATTGACGATATGTTCAACAACTACTGGGAGTAATAAAATGGATTATAGAGATAGAGCGGAATTGAGAGGAAAGAGAAATAGGGAAATTCTGTGTGGTAACACGGATAAGAAGTTGGATAGGTTACTAAACTTCATGCTTTACACAAGTATTATTTGCTTGGTAGGCACGGTTACACTTGCTGTAATTTATTTTTTTTCTCCCTCTAATGCGGAAGAAACACAAACGTCCAACGTAGAGATTGGAGGGGAGGAGTAGTGTATCAAGTAACGGAAGAACAACAAAAGAAGATTGAGGAGAAGTATGGGAGGTTAATGTATACTATTGCTCATAGAATTGGAGGGGATAAGATAACAAATGATTTTGAGGATTCCGTTCAAAACCTAAAGATTTCCGCATTAGACGCTGTAACCACCTTTGCGAAAAAGGAGAATAAAGAATTCGATGAGTTCTTTGATACCCTAGAGTTCTCCAAGTATATCAAAACAGTTCTCTGGAATAGAAAGAATAGCCAAGGACAAGGCATACAAAAGAGAAAAGGATTGTCCTCCTATGTTACGATTGAGGAAGATTTACTTACACAAGAAGACATGGAGGGACATGAAGAACCATTAGACCTTTCAGGTTTCAAGGATATACTCTCAAAAATGCCTGGTGAGGAGAGGGAACTCATAGAAGAAATAGCAAAAGATTTCTCTCTTATTAAACCAAACGGAAAGTTTAACATGGATAAACTCTCCAAGAACCTGAACATGACCAAAACGAAACTTAAAGAAAAAATCAAGACGCTTCAAAGAACTTTGTATGAATACAAATAAAGAAGATGAGTATGATAACTTCCATCAGGGAAGTTTTTACGAAAAAGAAATAAGGGGCGAGATGATTCATCGGAAACCCAAGCCTAAGCCTAACGTAGTGAATAAACTAAAACATATAGTTACCCAGTTATTAGAACTCATAAAAGAAATTGAATAGAAAAGAAAGAGAAGACAGAGATAGGAAAGATTACACAAAAATATCTAAACCTGAAATACTGTTTATACTGTTAGTATTGGTATATGTAATACATGAGATAGGATACAAAGTTTAAGGTCTAAGATTAAAAAAACACATATACTGGTTAGTTCTGGTATGTGTGTTTGTGTGTTATATGGTTAAATCACATGAAAACAGAATTAAATGCGGTTGAAACCACGCTGTTGAAGTATTTAATTCTGTTTTCTGTGGTTTTTGTAGGTTTTTGTTTGGTTTTGATGGGTTTTGATGGGTTTTGCTCTTGTGTATTATATTATTATATTTTTTTATAGGTTTTGATAGGTTTTGATAGGTTTTGATGGGTTTTGATGGGTTTTGATGGGTTTTTGTATTTATGCTTTGTTTGCTATACTCCAAATAAACTATAAATATAACAAAAAATTAAAAATATAACCAAATAACACCGACACAACAACCCCCAATTTGTTTATAGTTAATTCCAAACAACTCCGAGATAACTATAAAATTATATAAAAAACTCTCTCTAAATGGGCAATAAAACAATTAAATAGGTTGAAAACAGGAAGCAAATGCTATTAAATAACTAAAAAAAATCTCCCAATAACTAAAAAAGTCAAAGGGAGTTTGTGCTTATAATTCCGAATTATCTTCGGGTATCCGTATTTAATTCGGAATTATATGTAATTACTTCAAAATATATATATTATTTTCTTTTTTCTATACTAACTATTCGTAGGCACACGCCCGAATAGTAAAAAGTCAAAGCACAGGAGTAATTCCCTGTGTTTTTTTCTTTTTTACAAGAAACCCCCACTTGTAGTGGGTCAATCTGTTCTTTTTATTTTCTGGTGAAAGACCTAAAAAAGTCAAAAGGGAAAATCTAGAGGGGTCTCTATCGCTTTTTCTCTAACAGAGGTATAAAAAAACCCAAAACCAAAATACCCCACTTGTAGTGGGTCAATCTGTTCTTTTTATTTCTTGGCGTGGTCGGTAGGACTCGAACCTACACTCTACGGTTTAGAAGACCGTGGCATTATCCATTATGCTACGACCACTTTCCAAAAAAGTCAAATCAGGGTATACCCCCATACTATCATAGGGAAAGTTAAATGAAAACCCCCTTAGTAACTGAAAAAATAATTCTCAATTACTAAGGGGAATTTCCAAAAAACAGTTTCACAATAAACAGAACAATTCTTAAACAGGGCGTATGCCCTACCTAAGAATACCCTATTATATCATAGTTCTAAAGTATTAGCAACAAAGAACTTAGAGAAATTGGAAATTATTTTGTAAACTTTTGGTGGATTTTGGGTATTTTATATTAGGTGTAAGTTATGTTGTTATAATGATTTAGGGGGGTTTGGCGGCCGTCACCTGTCATAATGGCAGGAATAAACGGGGGCAAGCCGAAGCCTACCCCCTATGAAAAACAATACCCTTATCCCTCGAAGCCAATCATCTCCTTTAAATCTTGAGGGGTTGGCACTCCGCGTAACCCCTTGGATACCAAGTGAAAGAACTCAGTATACTTTGAGGGGACAGCCAAAGTCTTTGCGATGGTTTCAAATGCAACGTTTTCGGTTTTCATAATGTCGTAGATTCCTAATATTACCAAGATGTCCGCTCTCAACTCCTCAGTAAGATATAACTTATTCTCTCCTTGGCTTACTTCTTCCAGAATCATTTCCATAACCTTCTCGGTGTTTCGGTGTATTGCTCCCCCTATGAGGTCATCTGTTATCCAGGGGTTATATGGCACTTTAGGGACGAATGATGATTGCTTGAGTATTTTCGTTGTTTTCATATGAGCATTGTAACATGGCGCATAGGCTTCTGTCAAGCGTATTCCAGAAAAAAAACATTTATTTTACTACTGCCAAAATGGCAGATTGAGGCCCCCCGAAACAGGGTATTAGAGCCTTTTAACAGACCCTAATACCCTCCCAGCCAGCCCAAGAAAATATTGTAATATTTGCGGAAAAAAAATAAGGGGCAAGCCGAAGCCCACCCCCGTGGTGTTGAATATTATCCTTCCTCTAAATATAGCGGTTTAATGTTGCTAAAATCCACACGACTAAGCGTATACCCATCTTTTTTTACCTCCCATTCTCCCTCGCAATGCTTGCAAGTAATTTTTAAGGGTTTAAGGTTTGCTACCATTAGGCTAACGGTTTTACACTCAAGGCAGAATCGAGAGCCAAGGGAAAGGCTGTTTAACAACCTCTCCCCTGTTTCCTTTCCTACCCTAGCCATTTGTTTCAAGTTCCAAATCCTCAGCGAGTTCTAAAGCCAATGCTTCCTTTTCTCCCTGTAAACCTTCCAATTCTAACGTCATGCCTTGTTGAATCTCCTTAGCGTTGTCTAGGTTATGACGGGCTTCATGAATTTGAGCCTGCAATTTACTGATACGATTTTGCAGTCCCTTCTCTGGGTCGAGCCATTTTAACGCCTTGCTGAGTTCCTTCTTGATTCGTGATTCCTCCTTAGTGATTTTTAGCATTCGCGGGTCATTAGCAACCGAGTGTTGCGCCGCTTTGATTTTGAGTTGCTTGACCTTCTCTAAGGCTTCCGCGAGTAGTTGGTGTGGTGTTCTGTGCATTCCCATGTTTAGTGCCTCCTTTGGCTTTGGGGGTTATTGTGTTTTGTAAGTAACCATTATACACTAGGGGAGTAGCCCTGTCAAGTGGAAACCTAAAAAAGTCAAAACTATTTTAGGGGGTTATTGTTTAGGAGTTCTTGCTTTTTTTCTAACTTCCCATTAACCCAAGCACGGAAGCGCACAATATCAAAGGTAGGATTAGACTCCTCACACAAATCTACAAACTTGAAGATGATAGCGTTTTTCTCGCTATACCCTGTATAAGGTTCGATGATTTCTAAGGTGTCCGCACAAAGGTCGGCAAGGGCTTGGAAGTGCTGCTTAGTGAGTTTCATGATGCACATTATACCACACTCCCTATCGTATTGTCAATTAGAAAACCCCAGCCAGCCCAAGAAAATATAAAATACTTTCAGGCTGCCAAAATGGCAGCCCGGGGCCTCCCCAAATCTGGGTTTAGAGCCTGTTTGTGGGGGTTTAGACGGTAAACCATTTATCTTTGACCTTATGACCATGTAATACAAATTTTATCACGCTAATATTTTTCGACCAACACGCCCGACACGATGCACACTTTCCCTTACGGGTAAACGCTCGGCATAAACTTTCGCCTTTGCTCGGCTTAAAATCATCGGCGGATTGTATAATGG
>CAZMDZ010000263.1:0-6016 GCA_964565175.1 uncultured Planctomycetales bacterium | reverse complement strand
CACCGAGCCAGCGGCATTCAAACGCAGGATGTTGGGCACGCCCCACTGGATCATGCCGCGCACGCCTCGCACAATTTCTCGCGCCTCGTAGCCCTCGTAACCATGAACCCGGCCGCCAACCAAAACGACGCGTCGACCGTTACAATCCCCGATCTTCAACTCGCCGCCGTGCCCCTCCACCCGTGGCTGCGGCCAGCCGGGGATTTGGCTGAGCGGAACCTCGGTGACATCGGTCAGGAGGTCGGTGGCTCGCTCCTTCCAACCGGAACCCAAAACAACTGCAACCGAGGCCGGTTCGCCGAGGGTCTGATGGAGCGCACCGGAAATCTGGTCAAGAAACTGCTGCTCATCGGTCATGCCCTGAGTATGCATGCTTCACCAGCCAATTCCTACCCACTCCAGACTACCAATCGCCGATGCGCTACCTACTTCTCCCACTCCTGCTAATCAGTTCTTGCGCCTTTGTTCTCAACGGCCGCGTCCGGGCCGAGCACGAAGACCACTTCACCTTCGCCTCACAAGGCGTCAAGATGGTGAAAGTCGAAACCTATAACGGCCGAGTCGAGCTGGGCTCCGGCCCCGCTAGGGAAACCCTTTGCCGTGCCAAATTTTATGCCACCGGTCACACCCTGGAAGAGGCCACCGAAAACGTCAACATGATGAAAGTGGTTTCCAGCGTTGAGGGCGACACCCTGACCATTTCGGTGCCGCGCCACGCCAAATTGGGCACGAACAACGTCGGTGCATCGCTTTACTTGACTGTTCCTGAGGGCGTGGAAATTGATATTTACACCGCCAACGGCAGCGTCGAAAGCACCAACGCCTTCCCGTCGCCTAGAGTTCGTACTTCCAATGGTTCGATCACGATGATCGCGAGCAGTGGTCCGGTGGAATTGCGCACCTCAAATGGTCGCATCAACCTGAGCAACGACACTGGCGACGTCGAGGCCAAGACATCGAATGGGCAGATTTTCTACTCCGGAAATAGCAGCGATGTGGAATTGGTGACCTCAAACGGAAGCATCGAGGTTTCGCTGCCAGATGGCTGGAACGGAAAAGGCTACTTCGACACTTCGAACGGAAACATCAAAGTCCTTTGCGCGGGCACGCTGAATTGCTCGTTATCCGGTCGCACTTCGAACGGAAAAATCCGAGTCGATGGCCCACGCTTGCTCGAAGTTGGCTCGACCGATGCTCATATCCGCGTGGACACCTCAAATGGGTCGGTCAAGGTCGAGCACGGCAGCGGCAATTAAGCTCAACCCGTCCCCCTAACCCAAGAAAATGGCCGCCGTGGCCGCCGTCAGGAAACTGGCGCAGGCACCGGCGGCCATTGCTCGTAGCCCCAGGCTACTGATCTCACCGCGGCGTTCGGGCGCCATACCGCCCAGGCCACCAATTTGAATGGCGATGGAGCTGAAGTTGGCAAAGCCGCACAGTGCATACGAAGCAATGATCTTCGATCGATGACTGAGTTCGCTGAGATCTTCGCTCACCAGATTGCCGTAAGCGATGTATTCATTCACCGCAACTTTGATTCCCAGCAAGGTGCCGACATCGCGTGCTTCGTTCATCGGCACGCCAAGCAACCAGGCGAACGGCGCCATCACATAACCGAGTAGGTTCTGCAAGGTCTGGCCAGCCCACAACCAGTCAAGAATCCAGTTCACCAGCTCGAGCAAACCCAAAAACGCGATCAGCATGCCGATGATATTCAGCGACAAGCGCATGCCGTCGCTGGCGCCGCTTGCTGCGGCATCGACCAAGTTGGCATATTCAGACTCCGGCTGAGCGACGTCTTCGCCCAGAGTTTGAGGCTGTTCTGTTTCCGGAAAAACTAGCTTTGCGAAACCTAATCCAATCGGCGCCGACATCACCGTCGCCGCCAACAAGTGCCCAGCAATATCCGGCACCTTGTCCTGCATCATGCCGACGTAAAGCGCAAACACCCCGCCGGCAACCGTGGCAAAACCCACCGTCATGATCGCGCCAATTTCACTGCGGGTCATGGTTGGCAGATAGGGTCGTACCAGCAACGGCGCTTCGGTTTGGCCAACAAAAATGTTGGCCGCCGCACTTGTCGATTCAGCTCCCGAGGTCCCCATGATTCGCGCCATCAGCTTGGCCATGCCGCCGACCACCAATCGCACCACGCCGAGGTGATGGAGGATGCTGAAGAGAGACGAAAAGAAAATCACCGTCACCAAAATCAGCATCGCCAAAATCGGGGCGTTGCCTTCCAGCCCTAAGCCATTGGTGCCCACCACCTCCTTGGCGCCAAGTTTGGCGACGTTGATCAATCCTTTGAACAACCTTTGCGCGCCATCAAAAAAGGCTTCCCCAAAGGGCGTTTTGAGCACTAGAACTGCGAGCACCCATTGCAGCATCAATCCCATAAACACCGGGCGCCAGCGCACCTGCTTGCGATCAACTGAAATCAGCCAACCAAAGCCGATTAAAACGGCGATTCCAAGCACGGATTGCAGCACTGCCATGTTGGGACGATATCAGGACCGCCGCTTGCTGCCAAACCGTCGGCACCTTAGCGTCGACCTTGGCGACGACCTTGACCCCGACATTGGCGCCGACCTTGGCTGCCGCGGGTATGCCTAGCGGAGAGCCGTTGGAAGCTTGGCGGTGAAGCGAAGATTATGCGTGGCGAACCAAGCGCCGTGCCAACCAAGAGACTACGTCGGCAGCGAGCACGAGCAGTGCGCCAAGCGCGATCAGAAACAACATTTCGTCGTAACGATCGCGGGAGCGGGTGTCGTTGATCCAGTAACCAAGGGAATACACGCCCAGCATGCCGAGCACGGTGGCTTCGCGAACGCAAGTTTCGAAGCGATAGAAGAAGAACAGCAAATACCGCGGCAGCATCAGCGTGAAAATACCGCCGATGACGACCTGGCTGCGGCTGCCACCCATCAAGCGCAACGCTCGCAACGGTTGTGGTCCAAGGTTTTCAATCGTGTCGGCTCCCAATCGGCTCATGATGCCCGCGTTATGAATCGCCAGTGCAAGAACCGCCGGCCACGCCGAAGGGCCGAGCATGGAGATCAACAAAAATGCCCAGATGTACTCGGGAATGGCGCGCAGGAAAATGGCAAAACCGCGCACTGACGAGCTCAGCAACCGCCAGCGACGACCGCGCTCTACGCCCCAATAGGGATCTTGGTGCATTAAGGTTCGAGCAGCGAAGGGACCACTAAGGGCGGCATATCCACCCGCCAAAACCATTGCCAACATCGAAATCCAAAAGGTTGCAACTAAGGCCTGCCACCCAACGCTATTCCAAAGCTCGCTTGCCCATTGCATCAGTACGGTCAAAGATCCCTCGCCATTGCTCGCCGCACCAGCTTGGGCGTCGGCCTGCAGTTCACGCAAAGGTTTGGGCATTGCGTCTTGAGTAAGGAAGCGATTGAGATTGCTTGCGCGACGGGCGGAGAAAAGTTCCCCCACTTCAATTCGACCACTGAACCACGAATACGCGCACATGGCTCCCAATGCAGCCAAGCTCCAGCGTAAGAATCGACTCCGCGGACGGTCACGATATAGCTGCTGCAGGCGCGTTGTGGCCCGATTGTCACCCCTATGACTGGTTCCGTTCGTATCGTTCATGCGACCAACCTCCGCCGCATGCGCCCACTCCATGATTCCAGTACAACGACGGCGAGCAGGATTGCGTACAAGCAGGTCCAAACTTCGCGGTAATGCAAATTCTCAAACGACTGACGCAAGTAATAACCCAAAGTGGGGTAGCCGAAAAAACCGAGTACGGCCGAACTGCGCAACGCACATTCAAAGCGATAAAACGCATATGCCGCCATATCACTCCCAGCACTAGGGAGCAAAGCACCTACAAAGGCTTGCATGCGGGTGGAGCCGTTGCCAATCAAAGCGACGTATCCCGCGCGCGGTGCTTCGTCGAGCATTTCTGAAAATACCTTGGCCAAGGTGCCCGCATAAGGAATGGCGATCGCAATCACCGCCCCTGCGCTATTCAGGCCGAATGCAGCCAAAAACACCACGGCCCACAACAATTCATGCACCGATCGCATGCCGGCAATCCAAACCCGCACCGGCACCCGCACCGAGCGAGGAGTCATATCCGAAGCAAGGACCGCCAGGGGCAGACCGATCAGCAGCGCCAAACTGAGCGCAGCGCTAGCGAAGATCACCGTGGCAAGGAAGCCATTGCCAATGACTTGCAAAAATGGAGGACTACCGGTTGGGACGAAATCTGCCTCGTAAGTTAACGCGGGCTGAAAAGCGGCGACCAGAAACTCTTTGGCTATTTCAAAGCCCTGGCCACGCGGCAACAGTTGAGAAAAGCTCAGCCCCAAAGACCACCAGGCAACGACGCCAAGCAAAGCCAAACCGATCACCACTAGCCCGCGCTTCATTCTTCAAGCAGGTAGAGGTCTTCGAGTTGCTGCTCCGGGATCTGACAAGACGGCAAATCGAATTGCACACGCCCCCCGCGCAGGCCAATCACCCGCGGAAATAGCTCGATCGCCAAACGCGGATCGTGCAAGCTCACCGCCAAAGTCAGTCCACGCTCCCGCGACAGCGAGATCAACAACTTCAAGACTGCCCGCGCCCGCGCCGGGTCAACCGAAGCCACCGGCTCGTCGGCCAGCAGCGCTTCGGGGTCCTGAAATAAGGCTCGAGCAATGGCAGCTCGCTGCTGTTGCCCACCAGACAAAGAATCGACGCGGTGGAAAATCTTGTCGCCAATGCCGACGCGATCCAATAACTCCAACACCTGCTCTTGATCGCTTTGCGCTGGCTTCACCAACGACCGCAGCGACTGCCAGAATCCACGTTGGCCAAAGCGCCCGGCGACCACGTTCTGCAAAACCCGTAAGTTTGGCACCAAAGCGTGGTCTTGATGCACAAAGCCAACCTTCGACCGCAAACGGCGCAACTTGCCACCGCCCCCCTTGCCGGGCCTCGGATAAACCTCGCCATCCAGTTTGACAGTGCCCGAAGTCGGTGGAATCCCACCGCACAAGATGCGCATCAAACTCGTTTTGCCAGCGCCACTGGGACCGATCATTGCGACCTGTTCGCCAGCGCCGATCTCTAGACTGAGGTCCTCAAGAATCTGGGAACCGGCTAATACCAACCCTACCTGCTCAACTTGAAAGTAGGCCGCTTGGGTCACGTTTGCTGGCGTGCGGTAGGGTTGGGATGCAATGCTGGTTGAGGTCCTTATTCTAAGAAGCCGAGCTCGACCGCCAGTTTATGAATCGAAGCGAAGTCTTCGTTGCTTGCTGGGATCAACCCTTCTGGACGGGTCACGGCGGCCAACAGTTCTGGCTGGGTCATGCCGACCAAGGCCTGTTGCAACTTCTGAGTAAAGCCACTGCCGTAAACCGAATCCAGCGACGGGTGTGCGGTCCAGTTGTAATCGGCGTAGTCCGGGGTGGTCCAGATCTTGACGCATTTAGTCGGGTCCAACTTTCCGTCGGCAACCATCTTGTCGTAGGTGGCGTAGTTCAAGGCGCCTGCTTGATAAGTGCCCGCTTCCACCAACGTTGCTGTCTTATCGTGACTGCCCGAGAAATTGCTGAGCTGACCGAAAAACTCATCGGGCGAACTACCAGTGTTCTCGCGAATGAAGTACTCCGGCATCAGCCGCCCCGAAGTCGAACGGCGCGAGCCGAAAGTGAAGCTCTTGCCTTTGAGACCCATCGGGAACTCACTGCTGGGCTCAATGCCAGCATCGACGTTGGCAATGAAGTACGACTTGAACTTAGGGTCAATTTTGCCTTGGGCGATTGCTTGTGAGCCAGCGACTGCTTTGCGCGCTTGAACGCCAGTGAGACCGCCAAACCAGGCAAGCTGGACGTCGCCGTTTTTGAAAGCGTTGACCGAGGCGTCGTAGCTGGTGGTGGGCAGGTATTTCACCGGCACACCCAGCTGCTCCGACAGATAGTCCGCCACCGGAGCGAACTTTTGCTCCAATTCGGTCGAATTCTGGTCTGGAATCGCGGTGAAGACCAAGGTGGGC
>CAZMDZ010000262.1:0-6017 GCA_964565175.1 uncultured Planctomycetales bacterium | reverse complement strand
AGCATTTCCTAGCAGTTATTTACGAATTTGACCCTTTTATTGCTATGTATACCCATTGGTGAGTATAACTTGCAATAACTCGGTATCCTTCCGAAGCCCAATGGACGAACTCCGCAATCCCTTTTCCCCAGGTGCTGGCACTCCGCCGCCCGAGTTGGCTGGCCGCAAAATCATTCTGGACCAAGCCGAAATCCTGCTGAAACGAGCCCAGCTTGGGCGACGGTCGAAGAGCATCTTGCTGACCGGGCTGCGCGGGGTGGGCAAGACGGTGCTGCTGAATGAGGTCAATCAACTCGCCAAGGAATTGGGCGTGCAGCACATCTTCCTTGAAGCACACGAAGACAAAACGCTGGCAGAGTTGCTGGCGCCGCAGTTGCGCGGTTTGTTGTTCTCGCTGGATCGAATGGAAGGAGCCAAGGAGAAGGTGCGGCGCGGCTTGGCTGCACTGCGCGGCTTCATCGGCGGGATCAAGGTCGGGCACCCGGAGTTTCAGGTCGGCATTGATATCGAGCCGGAAAAAGGGGTGGCGGATTCGGGGGACTTGGAATTCGATTTGCCTCAGTTGTTCGTCGTGGTTGGCGAGGCGGCGGCTTCGCGCAAAGCGCATGTGGTGTTGCTGATCGATGAACTGCAGTACTTGAAAGAAAAGGAGCTGAGTTCGCTGATCATGGCGATGCACAAGGTCCAGCAAGAAGGATTACCAATTGTGCTGGTGGGAGCTGGCCTACCACTGCTTCCACGTTTGGCTGGCGAATCAAAATCCTACGCCGAACGCATGTTCGATTTCCCCGAACTCGGTCCACTGAAACCGGTCGATGCCGCCCGCGCACTCACCGAGCCGATTGCCGAAGAAGGAGAGTCCATCGAACAAGCTGCGGTCGATGAAGTGGTGTGCATTACGCAAGGCTATCCCTACTTCCTTCAGGAGTGGGGTTACCAGCTGTGGAACCTTGCACCGGCCAGTCCGATCACCGCTAGCGTGGTGGAACAAGCATCCACCGTCACCACCGACCGCCTCGATCGTAACTTCTTCCGCGTGCGTTTCGACCGCCTCAGCCAAAGCGAAAAAACACTGCTGCGCGCCATGGCCCAACTCGGTCCCGGCCCCTACAAAACCGGCGACGTCGCCGATGTGCTCGGAATCAAGGTGACCAGCATGGGGCCGCGCCGCGCCAAGTTGATTCGCAAAGGCATGATCTACAGTCCGCAACACGGCGAAATGGCATTCACCGTGCCGCTGTTTGATGAATTCATGATGCGCGCAATGCCCGACTAAGGCCGGACTTCAAGCCCTTCGGTGGCTCTGATCGATTGGCGCGATCAATCGCTTTTTGACTAATGTCTCGTCCAAGAATGCGTGCGTCGGGCCCGAGAGTTTCGCGGAAATTGCGCAGCTGGCCGCCATAGCCGCAGCCGATATCAGCGATGCAATCGTTTGGCTCCGCTTCCGGTAGCTTCCACGACATGCTGTTGTCGTAGGAGCCATTGAGTGGCGGTGTTCAGCGAACAGACTCCTTCAGCCAAGTTGCATGCGCTTTTTTCAAATCGCCGACCAAAGCAGGATGTTGACTGGAAAGATCTTTGGTTTCGGTGAGGTCCGCGCTCATGTCAAACAACTGCCACTCGTTTTTCCAAGCGACAAGTTTCCACTTCCCTTTGCGAACTGCTTTGCCATTCGCCCATTGCCAGAAAAGCGGTTTCTGGCGGGGTGTGGTTTGGGCGCGGAAAACCGAAGCAAAGCTTTCTCCCTCGAAGGCCGGGATAGATTCACCCTTGTGTGCTTTCGGGTAGGTCGACTCGGAGATTTCGAGCAGCGTCGGCATGACGTCGATGAAATGGCCGACGTGATCGGAGAGGCGGCCTGGGTTCTGAATTCCCTTGGGCCAGTAGGCAATCAGCGGCGTGCAGATGCCACCTTGATAGCTGTAGTTTTTGAAGAAACGAAACGGCGTGTTGCAAGCGTTCGCCCAATCGCGGCCGAGCGATGTCCACCGCGTCATGCTGCCGATGGGGCCGGAATTCGACTTACCCTTCGCAAGTTCCGCCGAGCAGCCGTTGTCGGATGCAAACAGAATCAATGTGTTTTGATCCTCGCCCAACTGCTTGAGCTTGGCCAGCAACTTGCCGACGTTTTGATCCATGCAGTCAACCATTGCCGCATACACGGCCATCTTGCGCGCCTCGGTGCGCCGTTGCTCAGGCGTCAGGGACTCCCATTCTCGGTAAGTCGGTGGCGACAATGGCATCGCTTGGCCAATCAATCCAAGCTCAATTTGGCGTTGATAGCGTTCCTTGCGTAATTTATCCCAGCCCTCGAGGTAGCGATTTTCATACTTTTTGATGTCCTCCGGCCAAGCCTGCAGCGGGTCATGCGGGGCGTTGTAGGAGAGGTAAAGAAAGAACGGCTTGTCCTCGTTTTTGTACTCCTCCAAATACCCAATCGCGCGATTGGTGAACGCATCGGTGGTATAAAAATCTTTCTCCTTCGGGGTGTAGGGGATCAAGGTTTGCTCGTCGATACACCACGCTCGCTTGCCCGGACGTTTCTGCGACGGCATGCCTTCCCCAGGCCGCGGTTTTCCCGGGTTGAAATAATTGCAAGCTCCATCGCGCAATCCAAAATAGCGGTCAAAGCCTTGCTCCACCAAATTCTGAGTGCTGTGATGCTTGCCCGCTGCCAAAGTGCGATACCCCGCCGACTGCAAAACGTCGCCCAGGGTCACGGCGTTCTTGAATCGACCCGGCTGCTGATCCATTCCCACTTGTTGTGCATACAAACCCGTCAGCAAGCACGCCCGCGAGGGAAAGCACTTGGCGGTGTTGTGGAATTGGGTGAAGCGAATTCCCTGCGCGGCGAGCCGATCCAAATTCGGCGTGGCAATCTCAGCGCCGTAACAGCCCAGGTCTGACCAACCCAAGTCATCGGCAAGAATCAGAATGATGTTCGGGCGTTGATCCTCGATTCGATCCGTCGGCGATTGAGCAGCGGCCAAGTTGAGGTTGTTGAAGAGAATTACGGCAATCAGAACTAGCCAATTTTTTTTGGCGTTGATGACCTTGCGAATCATCTTGCTCATCTCGCGATCCTTTTGGCGACGTTCGGCCAAGGAGCGCGAATTGTGCGCTTGTTCGGCATTCAACTTGAGGTAACTTGACCACCGGCGCTCATCGAGCAAGCCATCCTCCAAAGCGGTTTGAATGGCGCAACCAGCGTCTTCTTCGTGGCTGCAATTGCGGAAGCGACAAGCTGTTGCCAGCTGCAAGATGTCGTCGAAAAGATCGGCGATTCCATCTTCGCAAGCAGGAAGCTGCAGTTCGCGAAAGCCGGGGTTGTCCATCAACACGCCGCCGGATGGAAGTAAATGCAAGGACCGCGAAGTGGTCGTGTGCCGGCCTTTGCCATCTTGCTCGCGAATTCTGCCGGTCGATAGATCGCCGGCGCCGAGCGCATTCGCCAGTGTTGATTTGCCAACTCCAGAAGAACCCATCAGCGCAACCGTCTGCCCTTTGCCGCACCACATGCCGAGAACCTCTGCTTGTTTCGGGTCACGCGCGTCGACTGTTTCCACCACTACTCCATGATGGAGCTGCTCCGCTCCATGCTTGAGCTCGATTGCGTTTTCGCAAAGATCCATTTTCGTCAACACAATCACCGGCGTAATTCCAGCTTGCAGCGCCAACGCCAAATAGCGCTCCATCCGAGACAAATTAAAATCTTCATTGCACGAGCTAACGATGAAAATCGTGTCAACGTTCGCCGCCATCGTTTGAGCCTTCACCTCTTCCCCCGCCGCCTTGCGGTGAAGCAGGCTGGAGCGTTCCAGCAATTGAACGGCTCGATGATCGTCCGCGGTCAGCACCAACCAATCTCCAACCGAAACTGGGCCAGCCGCTTCCGCCAGCTGCACCGGAACCTGAAACTCGCCGGCCTCTCCAAGCATCAAAACTTGGCTGCGGTTGTGCGCCGACACCCGCGCGATGGTCACCGCGTCGGGGTCTTCCACCTCAACCTGCCGGTCAAAAAACGGTTTCCAGCCAATGGCTTGAAGGGCGCTATTCATGGTTGCATTCCGTGCCGCATTTGTTGAATCCGGCCAAGGCTCTCATGTTAACCGGATTTCTGCCGCAGACTCGCCGATCCAGGTGAAACAAACCCTCCCCAGCTAAACTAAGGTCTACATGTTTTCCATCCTCGTCCTGGCCCTGACCTTTTTCCTGCAGGAGTCGCCAGCTCCCGCCCCACAGAATGCGATTGACGCATCCACGCTCGAAGGGAAAATTCTCAGTGGCTACCAAGGGTGGTTCTCCACCCCTGGCGATGGCATGGGGTTGGGTTGGCACCATTGGCGGCATGGTGGGAAGTTTCAACCGGGGAGTACTTGTGTGGATATGTGGCCCGATGTTTCGGAATACCCCGAGCACTGCCGCTACGACACACCCTTCCAACACGCCGACGGCACCACTGCCCAAGTCTTCAGTTCCGCTGATCCGGAAACCGTGGATGTGCACTTTCGTTGGATGAAGGAGTACGGATTGGACGGTATTTTTGTCCAGCGCTTTGGCGTCGAAACTTTGCGCGAACCCGTGCGCACCTTTCGCGATCGCGTCTTGACCAATTGCCGCACTGCTGCGAATCAGCATGGACGGGTGTACGCCTTAATGTACGACTTGTCGAGTTTGCAAAAAGGTCAAACGGCGAAGGTGATCGAAGATTGGAAGCGGCTGGTGGATGAGTTGAGCATCAGTCGCGATCCGAAAGACTGCAGCTATCTTCACCACAACGGCAAACCAGTGATTGCGGTGTGGGGGATTGGTTTTAACGAAGGGCGCAAGTACACCTTGCGCGAATGCCGAGACCTCATTCAGTTTTTCAAAACCGACCCTAAGTATGGGGGCAACACCGTCATGATCGGCGTGCCGACGGCTTGGCGAACGGGTACGCGTGATGCATTGGATGACCCCATGCTTTTGGAGATTGCTCAACTAGCCGACATCATCAGTCCATGGTCGGTGGGGCGAATTCGCAGCGTGGAGCAGGTCAGTAAATTTGCCGAGCAGTATTGGAAAGGGGATTTGGAATGGTGCCGCGAAAACAAAAAGTTGTACTTGCCAGTCGTCTATCCTGGATTCAGCTGGCACAACAAACGCCCGGCCTGGCCTTTCGACGAAATCCCGCGAATGGACGGCAAGTTCCTATGGGAGCAATACCACCAACTCCATTCCCTGGGTGCAACGATGGCCTACCAAGCCATGTTTGATGAAGTGGATGAAAGCACTGCCATTTTTAAGTGCAGCAATGATCCTCCAGTCGGAGAATCAAAATTTCTCAGTTCAAAAACGATCCCTGCCGACCATTATCTTTGGCTAGTCGGTCAGGCAGGGCGCTTGCTGCGCGGCGAGTTGAAGTCGTCGGCGTTCCCGCTCCGTGAGAAGGCGGAGTAGTCCCGCGAGGGCATCGAGGATTCGATGGTCAGTCTCTATTGACGATTATTTGCAGGTCTGATTCACCGGCCTGAAACTCCTGTCGGGCCACTCCAAATATGCCATGCTGCACCACCACGCGGTAGCGATTGGAATTGGCCTTCGCGTGAATCGTGAACCTACCCTCGCCATCGGTTTTTGCCATCAACGCGGTCCGCGTTCGCCAATGCGGGTGATCAACCGCTGCACCAAAAGGAATCATTTCACTCGGAGGCTTTGGCCCCCCTTGGTCCATGTAAAAGGTGTCCCCCACATATTGCAAATGCACCCGAGCATTTGCCACCGGTTCACCAGCGGACGACATCACCCTTCCTTGCACGAGTATCGGGGGGATGGTGACGACCAAATTTCCCAAGTCGTAGGTTCCAGGATCCTTGAACTTCATCAAGTCGACCTCAACGGTACGCCTTGGTTTTGTTGTCGTTTTTTTCAATGCAATCGTCAAGGTTCGCTGCGCATGATTCTGCTTCGGCCAGCTGCAGCTATACTTAAATCGACCTTTGCTATCCGTATGAATGGTTTGGCTGAGGACTAGG
>CAZMDZ010000261.1:0-6019 GCA_964565175.1 uncultured Planctomycetales bacterium | reverse complement strand
GGCAGCAAGAATCGCTTGACCAAAAATATCGTCGAAGACTACTTTGTGAACCTGCGCGAGGTCACCTTAGCCATTGACGAGGAAGAAGACGACAGTGACAGTCAGGGCGAAGCCACGACCGAAGAGGAAGAAGAGGCTCGATACAAGGCCCGTCAAGCCAAGAGCAAGGAATACGAGCAGCGCATCATTGAAGAGACTTTTTCAGCAACCTTTGCTGATTGGACTGACCGCGACTGGCTGCAATTCGAAAAACTTTACTTCAAAGCAATTAAGTAGCCCATCTCATGTTTCGAACATTGATCACATTGGTCGCGTTGTGCCTAAGCACCAACGCCGCAACCGCCCAACTCAAAGGCGAGGATCTCCTTCTTCTCAATGACGGCAGAGTCTTCATTGACGTCAAGTTGGAACAGGTCAGCGGAGAGGGCATTTACGTGCTCTTCGAAAATGGCAAGATCCTGGTGCCAGAAGGGCTTATCGATGAGGCGGTCATCCAAGATGCCCCTCTCCCCGAACCCAAAACGGAAAAAGAGCGCGAGATGCTTGATCAGGGCATGGTGCCCTACAAGCGACGTTGGATTTCTGTAGCCAAGAAAAAGAAGATTCAAGATCAGCTGGTCAAGGAGCGCAAGGCTGAACTGGCGGCGATTGAGGAGCACAAGGTTTGGCGCAACCGTTACAAGGGACAAACCAAACACTTCGAATTTGAGTACACCACTGCTCCGAGTGTCTTTGGACGTTATCGAGATCAGCTCGAAGCCTACTTCACAGCCTTCGCCAAGGATTGGAAGGTTAAGCCGCCTAAGAAGAAAAAGCGTTTGCTGGTTTGCCTGTACGCGAATTACGACGACTTCCTTCAAATCGGCGGTGCACCTTATGGCGTGCTTGGCTACTTTCGCTTTGTCGACCCGATGGAGCTGAATTTCTTCCATAAGCGCACCGACCCGGAATTCACCATGCAGGTGCTTTTCCACGAAGCCAATCACTACCTGCAGCAGTTGATTGATCCGGACTTTTCCATGCCACACTTTCCAGGAGAGGCCATCGCTGAGTATTACGGCGGCGCCGCTTGGGACGAAGAAGCTGGAGAACTCACGGTTGGGTTGCTTCTGCCGAGTCGTTTGATTGAGGTGAAGCGCGGCTTTGATCGGGGTGAACCGCTGGGCTTAGAAAAAATGGTCAGTGCGGATGAGATGTACGAGCACTACAACTGGGGTTGGACGCTGGCGCATTTCCTAATGGAAACGCCCAAATACGAGAAGAAGTTCAAGAAGTTCGTGCTCGGCTTAGCCAAGGACAAGGATGTCTCTCGCTTCTCTCTGGGCTTAGGCTCGCTACGCAGCGTTCGCGGCAAAGAAGTTTGGCGACTGTTCCGCAAGCACCTGAAGCTTAAAACCGACGAGGATGTGGATAAACTCGAAGCCGAGTGGTACGCCTACATTCAAGAGGAGCTTCAATTCGACAACGTGCGTGGCAAAGAAGTTGCTGGCATGCGAGATCTGAACTCCGGTCGCCCCTTGCGGGGATCTAGGTTGCTGTCCGAAGCAATCGAAGAAGGCTCCAAAAACCCATTAGTCTTTGTGGAATTGGCCGAGCATTACGAGAAGAAGGACCGCCTCGAAGATTCCGTCGAACTGTTGCGCCAGGCCGTGGAATTGGATCCGCTGGAGGCGAAATACACCTTCCGCTTGGGCCGTGCATTGAAGGAGAGCGGCGAAACCGACGAGGGAGAGAAGCTAATGGCCCTGGCTAAGGAAATTGGCACGAACGATCCGTCGCTGCGCTGGGAATTCGAACAAGAAGAAGACTAGCGGTCGATCGTCGCCAGGAGAATTCACAGGGGGGAATGGGCTACAATCCATTCCCCCCATTGCTTTGCCATGAAACAATACCTCGACCTAGTGCGAGACGTCCTCGAAAACGGTGAGCGCAAGGCCGACCGAACTGGAACCGGCACTCGCTCAATCTTCGGAACGCAGACTCGCTATGACCTCCGCAAGGGCTTTCCACTCCTGACCACCAAAAAGGTTTTGTTCCCGGCAGTGGTTCGCGAATTGCTTTGGTTTCTGCGCGGCTCCACCAACATCAACGATGACCTCACTCAGCACACTCCAATCTGGGACGCCTGGGCCGATGAAGATGGTGAGCTTGGGCCGATTTACGGTTATCAGTGGCGCAATTGGGGCGGCAAGGGGATCGATCAGATTCAAAACGCGATCGATACCATCAAGCGGGACCCAGATTGCCGACGGATCATTGTTTCGGCATGGAACGTCGCCGACGTACCTGAAATGCGGCTGCCTCCCTGCCATGCGTTTTTCCAGTTCGGCGTCACCAATGGGCGCTTGGACTTGCAGCTTTACCAGCGTTCTGCAGATATAGCGCTTGGAGTACCATTCAACATCGCTAGCTATGCCTTGCTCTTAGTCATGGTTGCCCAGGAATGTGATCTGGAGCCTGGGATTTTCGTCCACACCCTCGGCGATGCACATATCTATGAGAACCACATCGACGGCCTCATGGAGCAGCTGCAGCGCACTCCCAAGCAACTCCCGCAGCTGCGGGTGGCACAAAAGCCGTTTGACCAAATTTGCTTCGAGGATATCGAGCTCCTGAACTACGAGCACGACCCGTTTATCCGTTTTACGGTGGCGGTTTGATATGTCGGACACCGACAACAAGGACTCCGCCTGCGGTCCAATTCAACTAGAGCTGGTGGTCGCTGCGGATCAATGCAATGTCATCGGTTTCAACGGTGATCTGCCGTGGCATTTGCCAGGCGACATGAAGTACTTCAAAAGCCTGACTCTCGGCGATGGAAACAACGTCGTGATTATGGGCCGTAAAACTTGGCAATCTATTCCCGAACGATTTCGGCCACTCGCTGGCAGGTGGAATTGGGTGCTCTCCCGCGGCGAAGTTGATCTTCCCGAGGGGGTCAATTTAGCCAGCTCCTTGGAAGGTGCCGTTGCTCAAATCCATCAAGCTCGCTGGCAAGGCCAAGATGTGGATCACGTCTACGTGATTGGGGGCGGGCAAATTTATCAGGCTGCTCTGAACAGCGGTCTTTGCAAAAGGATTTATTTGACTCGAGTGCTCACCGAACTCGAATGCGACGCGTTTCTCCCGCAATTGGAGGATCACTGGATGGAGGTGGAACAATCCGAAGTCCAGGAACACAACAAACTAAAGTACCAATTCCTCGTCCTCGAACCGCGAACATGAACCTCTCCAGTCGGCGCACCTTTTCCTTAGCCGCCATCGCGGTCCTACTTGGCACTTGGGTCGGCTGCGGAAATGCCGGGAATTCAAACGCCGCATGGAATCTGGACCCGTTTTGGAAAGGCAATACCCACACCCACTCGCTTTGGAGCGATGGCGACGCCGCACCGGAGTGGATCGCAGACTGGTACACCAAACAGCGGTACAACTTCCTGGTTCTCTCAGACCACAACATCCTCTCAGAAGGTAGCAAGTGGTTCCCCGTTAAAGAGGGAACACGCTTAACCCCGCAGCGGCTAGAAAGCTTGGAACAACAATTTGGGCCAGCCAACGTCGAAACGCGTGAAAATGGCGACGGCAGCAAATCCATGCGACTCAAGACTCTGGCTGAATTGCGAAAGCAGTTTGAACAAGCCGGTCAATTTCGTTTCCTGCAAGGCGAAGAAATCACCGACGGCTTTGAATCGGCCAATATTCATATCAACGCTTTTCCGCTAAGCGAAAAAATTGACCCGCTAAAAGGCGGCAGTGTGGTGGAAACGCTGCAGCGAAATTTCGACCGCATCCACGAAATTTCGACCCAAACCGGCAAACCTATTCTTGCCCATCTCAACCATCCAAACTTCACTTGGAGCTTGACCTGGGAAGACTTCGCAGCCATTCGCCATGAGAAGTTCTTCGAGGTTTACAACGGCCACAACTCGGTCCGCAATTACGGCGACGAAAACCGCCCCTCAACCGAGCAAATGTGGGACTTGGTCAATACCGCTCGCATTCGCCAACACGACCTTCCCTTGCTGTTTGGCCTGGCGACAGACGATTCTCATCATTACCACGCTTGGGGAGGCAAAAACACCAACCCAGGCCGCGGCTGGGTGATGGTTCGAGCCGCCAGCTTGGAAGAAGGCGCCTTAATCGACTCGATGTTTGCTGGCGACTATTACGCTTCCACCGGCGTAAGCCTAAACTTCCGCCAAGACCCGTCGACAATCCACGTGCGCATTGATGCGGAGCCTGGAGTTCAATACACGACCGAGTTTATCGGCACTCGTGGCGAGCAAATCGGAGTGGTGTTGCACAGCAGCATGGAAACCGACTGCAGCTACAAACTCACGGCCGACGACGTATTCGTCCGCGCCCGAGTCCGTTCGTCGAAGCTCCACCCCAATCCGTTTGCCGAGGGCGACGTCGAAATGGCGTGGCTGCAACCCGTTCGCGGAATTGGCAAGTAAGTCAGCATTTTCCACTCACGGCCATGCCTGATTCTTTGTTGAAATTCGAAGTTTGCATCGACAACTTCGCTGACGCCATTGCGGCAGAAGCTGCAGGCGCCACTCGACTCGAACTTTGCGCCGACCTAGCTCAGGATGGCCTATCCCCCAGCGAAGAGCTGCTTCGCCAGGTTCTAGACCAAGTCCACATCCCAGTCATGGTCATGGTTCGGGCACGGCCAGGGGGCTTCTGCTATTCAGCGGAAGAACTCCGGCAAATGGAATGCGAAATCATTCGCCGCCGCCCGCTTGGCATCGACGGCTTTGTCTTCGGCTGCACCCAAGCCGACAGCATGCCAAACCTTGGGCATTGCGGCCAATTGCTTGAAGCTGCCCAAGGTCTGCCGTGCACTTATCACCGCGCCTTCGACAACTGCCCTCAGCCTCACCTTGCCATTGATCAACTCCAACAGTTGGGCTTTACTCGAATCCTAACCTCGGGCGATACCCCAACCGCTTGGCAGTCCCGGCACACCTTGAAGGATTGGATCACCCACGCAGGCAAACAAATCCAAATCTTGCCAGCTGGAAAGGTGCGGGCAGATCACGCCAAGCAACTCCATAAGCTTCTTGGCTGCCCGGAGCTGCACTCGTCGTCGATTACGATCGCTTCCGACGTGGCAGCGGCAAACGTGGACGGCGGATGACGTCGCCTTCGTCGTCGCTGGGAGGATGACCGGAGAGCAAAATTGCAATCGGTCGTCCTTTTTCGCTGGAAGCAAGAATGATCTGGATGGTGGCAGTCAGCGGCACTGCCAAGAAGGCACCGACTATTCCCCAAACACCACCCCAGACCACCACCGAAATGATGATGACTAACGGGGAGATGTTCAGCTCGCGGCCCAGCACGCGTGGTTCGAGGATGGTGCCAAGTACCAAGTTGACCGCCGCATAGCCCACTGCGATAGCCACGGCCGGCACCCAAGATTCATGCACCGCCAGCGCCGTGATCGTTGGTGGTAAGCCAGCAACAATGCTGCCGAACGTTGGAATGTAATTCAGCAGGACGGTGAGCAAGCCAAAGACTTCGGCGTATGGAATTTCGCAAATGACCAGCAAGAAGTAGCACACGGTTCCGGTAAGAATCGAAACCAATGTCTTGATCGACAAGTAACGCTGAATGCCCTTACTAATGGTGTCGATGGCACGAGAAGCCTCCTCGCGACGATTCCCTGCAACCGCCAGCATCTTGCGACGGAAGATATTTTGCTCGGCGAAAATGAACGCCATATATATCAAGATCACAACCAACGACCGAGTGAAATTGATGCCGCCGCCAATCAAGCTTGCCAACGCTCCCTTGGCGTCAAAATCCTTCAAAGCGTTTTTAATCGTTGCCTTGATATTGTCTGACGGAAGTTGCCATTGGTCGACGCGGTAGCTGAGGTTTTTCACCATCTGGCCCCAAGTCGTTTCCTCGATCTCATCGTCTTCGTCGCCCTCCGCTTCTTCTGCAGGGACGAGTGCATCACCACTTCCACTTGCAGCTGGATCGGTTCCCGCCCCTTGCTTCTCTGCATTCGATT
>CAZMDZ010000260.1:0-6038 GCA_964565175.1 uncultured Planctomycetales bacterium | reverse complement strand
TTTCTAAACGAGCAATCAGCAATCGATTCAAAGCGGAGCGCTGTGCTTCGCCCAGGGTTTCGCCGCGTAAAACTGCGTTGAGAAACTCACCACGGAAATAGGATTGTTGAGCAACTCCACGCCGCGTGTTGCCAACAAAAGCCACCGCTCCGTTGCGTAAAAACCGCGCGGCCACCGATCGATATTCTTCATCTTGGTCCAAAGACGCCGTGCTGCAACCTCCGGAATCCACCATTGCCGGTGCGAGCTGAGTTGTGGAGTTCCAAAAATAGGTTTCACCCATCACCGTCCACATGGCGTGCGATCCATGCACGATTAAGCCCGCGTTGGTTAACGGCGATTCACTTGCGAAAGGTTCGCCACCGGGGTGATGGCCGCCGTGGTTCAAACCCAGCTCGATTAAACCTGGAGGGTTCGCGTATTCCCATTCCGCGGTGGCAAAATTATTCTGCCAGTCGCGATCGGGGAAGTCGTCGATGGCAAAACCTCGACATGCCAACAAAGTTGCCGACGGAATGTCTTCGGCGATGAAACGTGCGAATGCTAATTCACTGAAAGGGTCGGCGTCGGTTTGGCTGAAGGGTAGATCCGAAACCAAGTCGCCGTCAATGCCCGCGGCGTCACCGATGACCGCCATCGGCAAAGCTTGCGGCCAACCGACCAGGCACAAGTAGCGCGGTTGCAGTTTGGCAGCTTGAAGGTATTGATTGAGATTGGTGTGGACTTGATTCGCGCTAGGGTAGGTCAACCAAACGAACTGCCCGCGCACTTTTTCCTTAGCGTCTAAATCGACACTCCAAATTTTGCCGTTGATTTCGATGTCCTCGCCGGAACGAAGAGGTGCTTCCTTCTTGCCGTTGTAACGCTGGTCGCGATTGCGGTCCAACTGCATCCACCATTTCCCCGCCGCGTCTTTTCCGGTGATAAATGCGGCTTCTTTCTTGCCCAGATCTAATTTCCCCCGACGGTAACCCGCATTGCTGGCAACTGCTCCTTTGGGTTGCGCTTCAAGCACCTCCTCGGCGGCAAATTGCTTCTTCCATTGCGTTTCAAAGTTCAGACTGGCGACCGCTCCGTTTCGCGCCACTGCTAATAAGGGTGCCGCTAGGGAAAGATGACGGTCACGCCCGGCGCTGGTGCCATGAGGGTCGTTGGGGTTGACGGCTGCTAGGTAATCCACCCTTAAACTCTGACGCAACATCCACTTCACTGCGGAGACCCCGTCTTGCACGCGCTCCACCTTGAAGTCGGCAAGCTTCGGAGCTTTTTGCGCACCCACCCACAGCACCTTGGCGCAGTCGATGGATTGCAAAGCCTTCGCCATCTTCGGGCTTAACTTTGCTCCGGCCATGGGAATCAGTGGCTCCGTCAGTCGCCCCGCCAGGGCGCATGCAATGAGCGCCGCCTCACGGTCTGCCGGGTCATAAGCCACCACGCGATTGGATTGCGTCCAGCCAAGTTGAAGCAACTGCATTGCCGCTTCGCTGGCATTCGTCGCCGCCAAAGATTGCACCTTCGGTATCGACTTCAACGGACAATCAGGCGGCGAAGATTCCCCCACCCAAAAAACTTGATCCGGATGAAACCGCTTCAGAAAATCGACCAACTCCGGTCGCCACGGTTCTGCTGAATCAACGGCTAAAACGATGGGCTCGCCATGCCTTAGCTGGGCGGATGCTGGAACCGCGGAAAGATAAGCGTCGTCATACCAGGAAAGACTCTTGGCTACCGGGACCAAAATGGCAACGCGATCTGGTTCCTGCTTGGACTGGCTCTCCACACTCCACAAAGCCGCCGACAGGGCAAGGAGCATGAAAGCAGTCAGCGGAGCACAGCGCATCGACCGATCCTACTGCACCCTCACGGCAATCGGATTGCTGATGTCATGGTCGCTGGTTAGCGGGAACTCAATTGCCTGGGTGAAGACATGCAGGCCGGAGGCGGCGGGCGGAAGCGTTGCGGTGATCGCGGCTTCGCCTTGCGCGTCGACGGTTGCTTGGGGCAGAATTTGAACAGGTTGGCTGAGGTCGAACAAACCGTAGATGGTGGATAGCGGTCCGGCTCCAGTGAGTGAGTACAGGAAGTAAACCGATCCACCGGGCTCGCACTGGTCGACGCTTAATGTTGCCACTTGACCGGCGACGGCATTGGTGACGATTAAGTTTGGACCTGGGTTGGCGAGGCGGGCGACTTCGTCGGGAGATAGGGTGCGGTTGTGAATGCGCACGCTGTCAATGGTTCCATTCCACTCGACTTCAGAGGCGTGATAAGTGGCGACGTCGGCACCGATGTAGAGCATGCCGCGGGCGCCGGAGGATGGAAGATGGGTGAAAGAAACCGGATTGCCAAGTTGGGTGCCGTCGACGTAAAAGGTGACGGTTTTGGATTGGGCGTCGCGCACATAACAGTAATGGTGGTCGGTGCCAGCGGCGACAGGCGCGGGCGCAGTGGATTCAGCGAGCACGTTGACGCCTTCGCCGTATTCCCACCACGCAACCAACGTGCGATTGGATTTCAAACTCATCCAATAGGAGTAGTTGGTCTCTTCATCCTCGCTGTAATAATCGGCAGTTCCGTAACAGAGCAAGGTGTTATCCCATGCACCAGCGGCGAGCGATTGGTAATTGGCAAAAGCGCTGACGGTTAAATCGCCGTTGATCGACAAGTTGTAATCGCCGATGGCGCCGGCTTCGACGCAGTCTCCATTGCCGTCCAGCTGCAAACCGAAATCGCCTTCAATCCCAGCGCCGATGGAAGCGTGTTTGAGTAGAGTGCCGTTGATCTGTTTGCCCAATGGCGGCGCGGCGGAATCGGCGGCGGTGCCATCTTCGAAGGTGTATTCCGCCACGAGTCCTTGCGGCTCGGGACCGGGCTGGCTCATGACGAAGCTATCCATGGCGTCGTCGTAATGGCCGTCGGCATCGGCGTCGCCGTAGAAGGTGGCGGTGACAGTGGCGCCGTCAACGTCGACGAGTAGGTAGCCCTTGATTTGTTGATAAGGACGCGTGGGTTCGAAATGTTGAGATCCGCCGCCAGTGCCAATGACCACTTCCCAAGTGGTGCCGCCCGCGGTGATGCGATCCGGTTGATAGCGGTGCCAGTGACCGGAGAAATAACCCGTGACGTCGGCTTGCACCATGCTTTGCCAAAACGCGCCGGTGGATCCGCCGGTGGGCTCGCTGTTGCTGAACATGATTGGTCGGTGCGAAAACACAAACACGTGTTCAAAACTTGCGCTACTTCCCAGCACGTTATCCAACCAACTTTGATTGGGCAGTCCACCGCCGTTTTCCCAATCCGTGGTCACGCTAATCACCCGCGTATTGCCGACGTCAAAGTAATAACTAATTCCCTCCTCCCCAGCCGGACTGTTGCTGGTGGGCAGCCACGGAAAGGTGTTGCGCCATGCGTTGAAATCGCCACTGCTTGGGTACATGTCATGGTTGCCAGGCACCATGAATCGTGGCGCGGTCAGCGATGAGGTTGCGGCAATCCAGTCCTTCCATTCGGCGATGGTGGTATTGAGATTGCTGCTGCCCGCGACCAGATCGCCGCAGAATAATGTGAACGCCGGAGAGTGCGCGTTCATATCCGCCGCCATCGCTGGCCAAATGTTGTCATTCACCCCACCCGACGTGCTGCCGTCGTCTTGAGTGTCGCCGACCACGGTGAAGCTGAATTTGGTCGGCGTCTGCATCAGCGACCGCGCTTTTGCCACTGCTTCCGCTTCGGGATCGGGGCTGGGCTGCGAATGGAAGACCCCAAGCCCAAGCGCGAGCAAACCAATCAGACTGAGTGATGCGGGATGGGAGGTCGATTTCATGACGGATCCCAATCCTAACTCGGAAATCCACCAGCTAAGGCTTCAATCGTTCGGCCAAATCATTCGCAGCTTTTTGGTCGAAGGGTTTGCCGTCGGGTCCGCGAAAGGGGCCGCGGGGTGGGAGTTCATCTTCAATGACTGGGCAAGCTAAGACTTCCCCCTCAAAGAGGAAGGTGACTTGCTGGCCACTTACGTTGCGAGTGTAAGCAGAAAAAGTGATGGAGTCGTCACCCTGAATTCCATCCATGCAGTAGCGAACATCGACTTCGTATTCCGTGGAAGTTGGGGGCGAGGAGAATCCGCCTGATGAAGGAAAGGAAAAACTGTGATAGGACTGCTGACCTGTTGCAACCTCTTTGACGTGGAAGAGAGCGCCGGGTTCGAGGACGTCGGAGTCTTGAGCGATGAGGTCCAGAATGGCACTTCGACTGACGTAGGGGTGCCCGAGTTGGATGGCGCGTAGCCCAACAAATCGCGCGCTGCCGTCATCTGGGCAACCGCAGGAAAGAGTGCTGCCATTGCTGTTGCTGCAAGCGGACCCGAATGCAACCAACATGAAGATGCCGATGGAACATTTCGTCGGAAATTTGTTCATATTCGCCTTTGCTCCTATCCCATTAATCCCCAATTTCAGTCGCCCCCACACTAAACCCAAAGTCTTTGCCCAAACGACGCCAAATCGAATGAATGTGATTCATCCCCACCTTATCCGAACCCGCGCCGGCAGTGTTGGAGAACTCAATCCAGTTGCGATTGCCGTGGATGCGGTAGGCGTATGGTTTGTCAGTGGAGCCGCCCAACCACGCAAAATGCACGCCGTCGGAGAGGTCGGCGTTGAATTCGGCGATGGCGGTTTTGGCGACGTCGGCGGGGTAAGTGCGGAAGTAACTGGCGGCGAGTTGGTGCAAGGTGCGGAGTTGCTTTTTACTGAGATCGCCGGAATGGAGCCCTTGCAGTTGAGGGATCAAATCTGCCTTGCCGGGTCCTGCGAGAATGTCACCCGGGGATTTTTCGGCGATGATCGCACGTTTGCGCTGCTCGTCGGACAGGCTGTTGAGCAGTTGCTGCCCAAGTTCATCCATCGGCTGCAGCACCCGCCAACCGGCGTATGAGCCACTCGGGATCTCAACCGGATTGCCGCCCAAAAACGATGGCGTGACCGAAATCTTGTCGCCCACCACGGTGATGTTCAGCGCCAAGTGATGCCCATCCAACTGAATCCCCCACGCCGCCGGATCGCCCCCATTTTTACCGACGACCTCCGCTGACTGCGGCCCGCGCGGATTGCCGAAGATGCCCACCCAGTAAAAGTCATGGCCGTACCGCAAGGCGGCGGTTGGGTTGTTCGGTTTGGTGAGGTCGCGCAATACGTCGTCCAAACGCATGATTCCAGTGACCTGGAGATAGCCGGAGTTGCTCAACATGCTGCGCAACAGGTGCTGGGCGGCGGTGCGTTGCTTGTCGTTCATTTCGCCAAAGGCAACACCCTTTCGCTCGAACATGGTTCTTGGGAGATTGCTCCAAGCGCGACGTTCGGGGTCGTCCATGCCGAAGGTGGCTTGAGTGCGCAGGTCCGGGGAGAGGGAGTCCAGCCACGCAATGGCGGCGGTGCGCATTTGCTTATCTAGGCTTGGATCTGGTTGATTGGCATGGGGTCAGCCTAGCATGGTTTGCTGATCAAAAGTTTTGAGATAGACCTGTAACCAATCGCCTTCGCCTCCGTCTTCCATGTAAGGAGATTGATTTGGAGGACAACCCTCGACCTGGCATGGAAAGGCGTGAATACCAAAAGGTACTCGCAGAATTATCCCACCTGATTCACTCGGCTCGGCTAACGGCTGCTCGAAGGATCAATTCGACCATGACTACGCTTTATTGGTGGCTGGGGTTCAGAATTGTGGAGTTTGAGCAACAGGGTGAAGACCGAGCGGAGTATGGAAACCAATTACTCAAACGGCTTTCTTCCGATCTGGCGAAGCAATTCGGGAGAGGCTTCTCAGAAACAAACCTGCGCTTGATGCGAGCGTTTTATCTCTCGTGGCCACCCCCTAGCTCATTGGTGAGTTATCCCCAACCGACTAAATTTATAGATAGTTACGCAATTCAGCAGACAGTGTCTGCTGAATTGAGAATGTCACCCAAGGGGCCAGTATTTGCCCTTCCTTGGTCCTCATACGTCACCCTCCTCGGAGTAAAGAAGAAAGAAACCAGGAGG
>CAZMDZ010000259.1:0-6063 GCA_964565175.1 uncultured Planctomycetales bacterium | reverse complement strand
TGACTTGACCGAGGTGCTGATCAGAAATCACCTTCCAGACGCGAGCAACGACACGCGAATCTGGCGAGCCATCTTCAACGTTCTCACTATGCATGACTTCGATCTGGCGTGAAGCCGTTGGGAAGTCGCGAAGGACGAATTCTGCGAACTCGGGAACGCCAATGCCGCGCACTGGGTCGACGCAGAACAACGGCGCAAAAGTACCCTGAGCCATGGCAGCTGGAATTGCTTTCTCTAGCTCCTCCATCGAGATCTCGCCTTCTTCGAGATAGCGCTCCATCAGAGCATCATCTGCTTCGACGATGGCATCGACGAGGTCGGAATGATATGGATTGCCGTCGCCTTCGTCTTTGATGACTGCGGTGAAATCACCTGCAGTGCCGTTGGCCATGGTGAAAGGTACAACGCGTTGGCCAAAAGTCTCGCGAATGTTGGCAATCACCGACTCAAGATCGAGATTGTCACCGTCTAGTTTGGTGACGACGACTGCGCGGGCTAGGCCAGTATCCCCGGCCTTCTTCCACAAGTTCAGGGTGTGGAATGGAACTCCAGTCTCCCGGGCAGCAACGACGACGACACCAGTACCGGCAGCGCCCATTGAAGTGATCGCATCTGCTTCGAAATCCGGATATCCCGGCGTGTCGATCACGTTCATTTTGCCCAACTTGGTTTCAAAGTGGACAACCCCGGCGCTCAGGCTGTGCTTCTTCTCCTTTTCTTCAGGAGTGAAGTCAGTCAGGGTGGTCCCTTCCTGAACGGTACCGAGGCGGGAGGTTACGCCAAAGTGATTGGCAATGGACTCGACAAGGGTGGTCTTTCCACCGTCGCAGTAGCCGAGCAGGGTGATGTTGTGGATGTCAGCGGCAGCCATGACGACCTTATTAAGGGAGGTTTCCGAAAAAACCAGGGAAAAGGTAAGGGCCGGGGCCTAATCATTAGGTCCCGGCCCATCATGCTAGCGCGGCGCGCTAGAAAAGAAGGCGTAAACTAGCCCTGGCTCAGTCGAGAATTAGAATCTCAACGCGGCGGTTTTTGGCCTTGTTTTTGGCAGTGTCGTTCGGGCCAGCAGGATCATATTCACCGTGGCCGGCGACGCGAACCTGGGAGCCCTTGATGCCCATGTCATTGGTCAAGTAATCGGAAACTGCCATGGCGCGCTCGACACTGAGCCGCATGTTGGTCTTCCACTTGTCCTTGGTCTTGTTCAACTTGTCGGTATCGGTGTGGCCTTCAACCCAAAAGGTCTTGCTGGCGTAATCCTTCTTCAATGCGGAGGCAACGCTCTTCAAGCTGCTCTTGCCCTTGCTATTCAGGGTCGCCGACCCCGAAGGGAAGGTCAGACCAGACGGCAGGCTCAAAACCAGCACGTCGCCGCGACGCTCAACACCGACACCGGTACCGGCCAATTGGCCGCGCAGTTTCTCGACCTCGGCATCGGCCTGACGGGCGGCAGCTTCCATAGCCTCGATGCGGCCATTCAGGCTGCTGGCACGATCTTGCTCGAAAGCGAGCTGCTCTTGCATCGAAGCCAACTCAGCCTGAGCCATATCGGCTTCGGCGCGCGACTGGTTCAGCTGGTTTTGCTGGGCTTCAATTTGACGGTCGGCGTTCTCCAGCTTTTCCTTCATTTGCGGGCTTTGGCAGGAAGGGAGAACAAAGGCGCTCAGGGCGAGCAACAGGGCGAGTTTTTTCATCAGCGTAAATCCGGCTGTAAGTTTCAAGGGACGGCGTGTGGAACGAGTTGTGGCCAGGTTTCCATGAAGAAAGCCCGGACGTTTTCGGGTACTAGTAGAACCAAAATGGTGCCCAGCACCAGTGGTGGACCAAAGGGGAAACCCCGGCCCAGCAACCAACCCATGTAAGCAGAGCTTTTGAGAACCCGGGTGCGCCGCCGAGCTTTACGCCGCGCGGCAATCACCAAGATCATGCGCAAGATGTTGAGCAGGCCAAGAACGGCGCCAGCTCCGACACCGATCAAGAGGGTCCAAACGGCCCCCTCGAGCCCGAGGAGAGCTCCGACTGCGGCCATGTACTTGACGTCGCCTAGCCCGAGTGCCTCCTGACGTAAAAGATAAGAAAAAACGGACCGAATTCCAATCAGGAACAGGAAAGAAATCGAAGTTCCTAAAATTGCTGAGACGAACACCAGTTTCTGAGGCGTTGTATCCAGCGTGAGCCCGAGCCAACTCACCCCCCAGGGCAATTGACTGAGTTCCGCGCCAAGATGGAATTCTGGGACCATCCAGGCAGCCAGGAAACCGAATGGGATGCCCCCTAGGGTGATGCCGTCGGGCAAGATGAAATGCTGCCAGTCGATGGCGGCGGCGATCCAAAGCGCGGTCAAAGCGATCAGCGTGAAGGCCATTGCAACTGGCCCTACTCCCATCAGCCAACTATGGCCAGCCCATACAAAGAGGGCCGAAAGGGTAATTTCGTGGATGAGGTAGCCGGGCCCGTAGCCGATCTTGCAGGAACGACAGCGGCCACGCAGAATCAAATAGCCCAAGATGGGCAAGTTGTCGTGCCATCGAATCGGGCTTTTGCAGGACGGACAGAACGACCTCAAAGGCTTCAGCACCGACAGCCCGGGCTCCGGGATGCGGTAAATCGCCGCTGAGGCGAACGAGCCAAACATGGCGCCGAGTACGGCTAAGTACACGTTGCGCAGCACGGACTCGCTCTGGAAGGTCTCCCACCAGTTCATGCCACCCATGGTGCGTATCCCTGGACTTGGGTTCAACCTAGAAACGGCAATGTGCAGAAAAAGAAGAAGCGGCCTGCTCCGAGGAAGGAGCAGGCCGCTTGAACGACCGGCTAGGGGTCGCTGATTTCCGTCCTACCAGGCGAACGGAATGTTGATGTAGCGAATGACCGGACGTGGATCGGCTGGCGAGAACGCGCCGCTATCTGCCATTTCCAGGGTGACCCGGTAGCGGAAGAAACGCAGATTGTCCAAATCAGCCGGATCAGTCGTCCAGGAGCCTGGAGTACCAGGAGTATCGGGTGTACTGCCTTCGGCAGCGCCTTGGAATTCAACCTTGGCGTATCCAGCAATCGGCAGAATGTCCTTCGTGCTTGCAGTCTCAACCCGAATGAATTTCGGACGCAAGTACCAGGTTGGGCCAGTGACGCCATTGGTCACACCCGTCATGGTTCCATCGCCACTAGCGGTAGTCATCGTCAACTTGTCGGTGCTGCTGTCGTAAGAAGCGGCAACAATTTCGAAGGACGAATTCGGGCGAGCCAAAGCGGCAGGAAGCAAGTCGAATCCATTCAACAGGTTCGGGTTGGTCAGAAGATGATCTGCCGAAGCCATGTGAGTCGAAGCGTTGCTGAGAATCGCGGTGTTCGAGTTTACTGCCAAGCCGGTCGTTGCGTAGGCAACTGGAGCCACGTGATCGACTTCATCGCCATCTGTTTCCAGACGACCAGTCGCGGTATCGAAACCATCGAAAGCAAAACCACTGTCGGCGTAGTCCAGGAACAAACCACCAGGGTTGCCCACTGGGTTGCGCTCGCTGGCGGTGCCGGTATCGACCCACTTACTTTGGACCTGGGAGCCGGTGGAGTACAGCGAAACCAAAACCTTTGGTGTCGGCACACAGAAGGAGCGCAGGACTTCTTCCAGGTTGTCATTGTCCGCGTAGCTGTCTACACCCGAGAGAGTGATGTCGCTGAGAATGGCACTTTCCAAGTTCGGGTGCCAAGCAATGTCAGTCAGCGGGTTGGGTACGTGGATTTGAATGACGCCGTTTCCACCCGCGCCTCCACGACCAGCCATGAAGTCTGAGTTGCCATCTCCGTAGAGGGTAGTGCCACCCACATTTGGATCCCGCGCATCGTCATCAAGAGTGCTGCCCATAGGCAAGCCAGCCATGGTCCAACCACGACGACCGCCCAAAGCGCGAACCACTTCGTGATAGTTGTCGGAGTCCTTAATTTCGCCAATGGTTGCACCAGCGCCTAGACCGAGGTCAATTGCGCTAAGGTCCAAACCGGTCGAAGAGTGCAAGATCATGTGGCCACCTGAGCCACCACCGGAACCAGAAATTTGTTGGTCGAGGCGCAGAACTTGCTCACCACCGACACCGTTGCCACCATTCACTTTGATCAGGGCATCGTTACCGATGATGATTGGGCCGATGGCGTAAATCATCATTTGACCTCCGCCACCACCACCAGGCGCGCCTTTCATCGCACGCACGGTGAAGGCACCGTAAGGGAAGTTTGCGTCTGGCCAGGAATCATTCAGTGGCAGATAAATCGGCCCTAGCATTGGGTCGACAAAGTCGATCTGGCGAACCAGAACACTCATGTCGCCGCTAGCACCACCACCGGAACCCGCCAACGGGCTGGACAATTCACCCACTGTCACCGTCCCGTCCGGGTTAACCCGGCTTCCCCAGAAGTCATCTGAGTCGGAACCGTTCGAGAATGGACTGCTTCCTGCAGGACCAGCATCTGGACCACTCGTCGGGTGACCATATTCGAAGGCTGGCTCCGTTCCAGAATCCCAAATTTCGTCGTAGCGGATCGACCCCTGACTGTCCGAGGAATCTAGATCACGAGACGCATCTTCCATGCCGTAAGGATTAGCTGCAGAGGCGACTGTTACCGAATCATGACCGTTATTCTCACTCTTGTAGGAAGAACCTCGGATTCCTGCTTCAGCGCCCTGCATTTCCTCGAAGGTCGTTGGATCCAAGGCAGTGTGACGATCTTGGTAGCGGCAATCCGGTCCATTGTTGTCGTACTGGATTTCACCACCATCGATGTTCAAGAAAAGGTTCTCTGCAGGACCGCTCCACTTCGCCCATAGGGCAGCTTCATTGGTCCCATTGGCAAAACCACCACCGCCGCCGCCGGCAGCGATCAAATATGCTTCGTTGTAGTTGGCGCCACTCTTGACGGTGCGATCCTGCTGATAACCACCTTCTCCACCGCCACCACCGCCGTCGACGGCTTGGAACGGACCATTGCCTGCTTGGCCACGGTGAGTTTCGGTATCAGATTCCAGGGAAGCACTTCCACCATTGCCACCACCACATTGACCAGGTGCGCCAGCCTCTGGGATGGTCGCGTTGTCAAGCACCAATGGCGCCAAAGCATGATCTCCAGAAGCGTCTAAAGTGCCTTGCACATTGACCGTTCCAGTTGCGTAAATAACCAGTGGGTTATCGCCTTCGCCCTTCAGGGTTGAGCCAGCCTCTACGGTTAGGTCGTCAACTTCAAGCAAACCATCAACGATGGTAAATGCCCGGCCACGGCTATCGGTTATCGACATCGTGCCCGACGTCGGCCTCCTTGGGAGCCCCGTCCGCCTTCGACTTGACCTTGACCAGCCACCGCCACAGGCGCTTCCAGTGACGCTGCCGGGTCCGCAGTCCGCGAAGCACCTCGTCGTCCAGGACGTACTCGTCCGCCTCCTCGGGCCGGCGGTTCACAAGGTCACGCAGCTGCTTGGCCAGGTCGGCCTGCAGCGGCTCCACCACCTCGGCGAACTCGGTGGTCTCGTTCATCCACTCGTTCAGCTGCGTGGCGATGTTGGCCACCACCTTGCTCTCGACCGCCTTCGCGTACGACTCCTTGGCCGCCTTCTCGGGCGCGCGGATCACGTCGGTGTACACGGAGTCCCAGTCGTCCTTGCCCGTGAAGCGCTCCATGATGCGCTTATGCGCGCGCTGCTCCACCTCGTTGCCGAAGAGCGCATCCGCGCTTGGAACCGTGTAGGACTCGACCGGGTTGTTGGACGACAGGCTCTGGGCGTACCGCGCCACTGCGAGCAGCGCGATGCGCTTTAGCATCGGGTCGACGACCTGAGTGCCCATCGTGCCGGCGCGCTCGAAGGTGCTGCCCAGCTTGCCCGCGACGGCAGTCCACTTCTCACCGACCTTCTTCTCGATACCGCCCGCGCCGCTCTCCAGCTTCTTGGCGATCTGGTACGCGTCCTGCGTCTGACCGAGGAGATCCTCCGCTTGTTGTCTGATCTCCGGGTGGTCTCTGGCTACCATCGGCGTGGCCGACAAGAACCGGGTCGGCGTGACCGGCGGCTCCTACGGCGGC
>CAZMDZ010000258.1:0-6066 GCA_964565175.1 uncultured Planctomycetales bacterium | reverse complement strand
GTTCTATGAGCAAGAGGCCGTTAGAGGCGGATGGTCCACTCGGCAGCTAAGACGTCAAATCCACTCCCAGTTCTACGAACGTACCGCCCTATCCACGAACAAGGCGGAATTGCTCAAACAGACAACTGAGAACTCGGCCAGCGAACTCACAACGGTTGATGCAGCCATCCGCGACCCGTTCATTCTTGAATTCCTGGGGTTGAGAGATGAGTACTCAGAATCAGACCTGGAAGAAGCTCTCATCCAAAACCTGGAATCATTTTTACTCGAACTTGGGAAGGAGTTTTGTTTCGTCGGAAGGCAAAAGCGCCTTCGCATTGGCAATTCGTGGTACCGCGTGGACCTGATTTTTTTTCATCGTGTTCTGCGCTGCTTGGTAGTTATTGATTTAAAAATCGGTACGTTCTCTCACGCCGACGCTGGGCAGATGCATATGTACCTGAACTACGCAAAAGAGCACTGGATGCATGACGGAGAAGGTCCGCCCGTTGGCTTGGTTTTGTGCGCCGCTAAGGACGCCAGCGTTGCCCATTACGCACTCGACGGTTTGCCAAATAAGGTACTCGCACGGGAATACCAAATCGCTCTACCGAAGGAGAATGAACTAGTCGCCGAGATCGAGCGCGTGCGCGCCGCAATGGAATCGCGTATATGATTGGGCATGAAAATCGCGCTCATCACTGGCGGTGGATCGGGAATTGGTCGGGCAATCGCGCAGCGCTTTGCTGCGGAAGGCTGCTACGTGCACGTGGTTGGGCGGCGGCAAAACATGTTGGAGCAAACCATGGAAGGGATGGCCCATGCTGGCTTCAGTGCCGTCGACGTCGCCGAGAACGGTGCGATGGATGCAGTGGTTGCCGAACTCATCGAGACCCATGGTGGGTTGGATTACCTTGTCGCTAGCGCCGGAATCAACCCGCAGCGCAAGTGCACCACCGAAACGGACGACGAGCATTGGCACGAAACCATTCGCGTCAATCTGACCGGCATACACCGCACCTGTAAAGCAGTGATCCCAGCCATGCAAAAACAGGGCGGCGGCGCCATCGTCACCATTGGTTCGATTGCCGGTCAGGTTGGCATGGCTGAGCGTGCGGCTTATGGGCCGACCAAGGCCGGTGTGATTCAGTACACCAAAAACATCGCCATCGATTACGCCAAGGACCAGATCCGGGCGAATTGCATCTGTCCGGGTTACGTCGCCACGGACTTGGTCAAGTCGTGGTTTGAGTCGCGCCCCGAGGCCCAACAGCAAAAGCTGGAAGACACCCACCCACTCGGCTTTGGCCAACCCGAAGACCTCGCCGGACCGGCTTGGTTCCTGTGCAGTGACGATGCGCGCTGGATCACCGGCGTCGATCTTTCGGTGGACGGCGGCTACACCTGCTGGTAAACCACATTCATGAAATTGGTGTTTGCACTCCTTCTTCTCCCGATGGTGCTTTTGCTTCCCAGCTGCGGCGGGCAGGTCGAAAGCGACGACGGGACTCCGCAGGTATTTCGCGAGGCGCTTGGCAATTGGAGCGGAACTCATAAGTTGATGGGTTCCGACGAAGCCCATGATGCCAGCTACAAGGTCTTTATGGATGGCGGCAACCTCATTCATGAGTTCACTAGCAACTATGGCGGCGGCTTCACGGGGCGTGAATCGATGCACGCGCACGACACTGATTTACACGCGACCTGGACCGACAGCCACGAGTCCGAAGCGATGGAATCCACTGGTTCCTACAACGCGGCTTCCCGCACTCTCACCATGACCGGCGAAGGCGCTGATTGGCAAGACCCGACCAAAACCGTCACTTACAAGCACGTGACCGTGTACGGCGAAGGCACCTCCAGCTACACCATGACCGTGATCGATGCCACCGGCAACGAAACTGAGGTCATGTGGATTGAAATGAAGAAGATCGGTGGTTGATTCCTGGCGCTTGAGGGTTGCAAAGGCAACGGTTGCGGCGGGAATTCTGCTGGCAGCTCAGGAAAAGCCTCCCACCGCGCGCGAAGCGAAAAAGCTGCTGGATCAGCTTGCAGTCACCGATTTCGCCCAGGATGGTGCGCTAGAGAAGGACTCCGGCCGTCATTGGTACTGGGAGGAGCCCAAAAAGCGCGGGCTGTATATCGTCGGCGGCTGAACCGACTCTGGCACCGAGGAATGGGTACTGCAATTAGTCGACGACGCTATTCGCACTTGGGATATCGACCCTGATCACGTCTACCTCGCTGGCCATTCGATGGGCGGTTATGAGAACTTCACTTATTGGGAAGTGAACAACCGCGGTCATGCCGCGCCTGAGGGCGGGCATATCAAGCTTTTGGAGCGGATTCAGGATTTCCAACGCGACGTGATTCAGGAAAAACTGGTGTGGCAGCCAACGCTGAGTTGGAAACACCAGTTCTATTGGTTGTGGTGGGATCAGCCCAAGTTGAACTGCTTGCTAGTCGCCGAATTGGACCGCGACAACAATCAGATCTCGCTTAGCAGCAAGGAAAACCTAAGTGGGTTAGAGATCTTGCTCGATGAGCGCATGGTGGATTTTGACCAACCGGTCAGCCTGCTGGTGAATGGAGAAGAGGTTCTCAAAACCGAGGTTAAACCCTCCTTGGGCACCCTTTTCATGACCAGTTTGCACCCTGATCCGCAACTGCAGTTCATCGCCCGCATCGCCGTTCCTTAGCTCGCCGCAATTTTGGGCGGAAGTTTTTGGTTGAAATGACCGAAATTGAAGCTGCAACAATACTTGCGATCTTCGTCCTATCCCCCCAATGACACCTTGCTACGCCAGGCCTGAAATCGTGCTTTTCCACGGCATGTGGTGCACTGGTGCAACTCTTGAGCCGATCGCAAGCCAGTTTCGAGCCGCTGGCTACATGGTGCACACCCCCACTCTGCCGTTGCACAAAAAGGATCTAAGCGCAGAGGAAAGGCGTCGGCTTGGAAAGGTGTCGATGCAGCAGTACGCCACCTATTTGCGCACCTACATCCAAAATCTGCAGCTCAACCAACCTCCGGTGCTGATCGGCCATTCGATGGGCGGATTATTGGCGCAGATGCTGGCTACCCAAATTGCCACCCGGGCCCTGTTGTTGATTTCGCCAGCTCCGGCGGCAGGCAATAACTTGATCCACCTCAAGTCGTTGACCGCGGCATCGTTCATTTTGTTTCGCAACCGTTTTTGGCACAAATCAAACCGGCCGACATTCTGGCACTCGGAATTCTGCTTATTCAATCAAATTCCACCAGCCCAAAGGAAAGCCCTCCACGACGAATTGGTGGATGAATCCGGTCGCTGCTTCGCTGAAATCGTGTTCTGGTTTCTCAACAAGAAGAAACCGACGTACATCGACCTCAGCAAGATCACCTGTCCAGTCCGCGTCATGGCTGGTGCCAAAGATCGACTGATCTTGCCCGACGTCACCCGCAAAGCTTCGCGGGATATGCCGACTTCCGAGCTCGCTATGTACGCCAACCACGGCCACATGATGTACCTGGAACCTGGCGCCGATCGCGCCATTCAGGACATGATCGCTTGGGTGCAAAGTGCAATTGCCGAATCCATGCCAGCTGAAATTCCAAGCTTGGCGCTTGCGGACCTAGAAGAACGCAACGCCGCCTAGGCAAATCGTGGCCACCCGGCCGTTGGTGCCAGCGCTCCTATTTGCCGGACTGTTTCCGCGTATAAATCATCACGTAGGTCTTGCACACGGTTTCCGGGCAATCACCACATGCCGTGCTGAAATCCAGTGGCGCAAGTGGCACTGCTTTGACTTCCATACCGAGCGATCGATAAAGCTCGGTGGACTCGTCGAGCCGGTCGGGGTCGGCCATAAAGCGGCGTTCCCAACCGGCTGCGATGAGGTCGGCGTCTTCAGCCGGAGGAGTGGGTTCGCAGGAACTCATGATCTCTGATGCTGAAGACCGACGGGATTAGGCTTGTGCTCAAGTCGCAGCTTTTTCGGCGGCCAACTTTTCCAAGCGACGGTGACCGAGGAATGCGGCGCCCAATGCAGTCACGAATTGCGGCATGTCCGCTTCGTTCGCGGCTTCGCCCGGCAGGTTCACGGTTACACCCCCGGTGCGCTCGCGAACTGCGGTCGGCATGGTTGGGAAACGCATGATGCCACCAATCAAAGTGAACTCAGGCTCGCCCTTCACCCGCTTCATCAACTGCACCGCACGACCGGTCAATGACTCGATTGCGCCTCGCATGATTTCGGACGGCGGCGTGCCCAACGACAATTGGTTGATCACTTCCGACTCAGCGAACACCGCGCACACGCCAGAGATTTCGACTGGATCCAACGAGGTTTGCAGCAGCGGGCCGATGTCGGCTGTTTCGTAACCCATGTAACGCGCCGTCTTCTCCAAGAACGCGCCGGTGCCGGCTGCGCACTTATCGTTCAAACGAAATGACTTGACCATGCCGCCTTCTTCCACGCGAATGGCTTTCATCGTTTGGCCGCCAACATCAAGGATCGACCGCGTGCCCGGGAACAGCAAGTAAGCACCGCGCGCACTTGCCGTCAGGTCGGTTACGTGGAGGTCCTTAAAGTCGACTTGGTGACGACCAAAACCCGTCGCGATGACGTACTCCACTTGATCCTCACGGATGCCGGAGTTTTCCAAAATCGCGTTGTAACAACGGCGGGCGGCGTCGGCGAGTTTGAAACCGGTTTGCACCATGTGCTGCGCCAGGATTTCATGGTTCTCGTTGAGCAAGACCGCCTTGGTATAGGTCGAGCCAACGTCAATTCCTGCGGTAATCGTCATCACGCGACCTCCTCTTCAATCGGATTGCGGCTGGACAGAATGTGGTCCATCGCAAACAACGCGGCGCCGAGCGCACCCATGTAGTGGCACTCTTCGCTGACGTTCAGCTTTTGGCCGATGACATCTTCCAGTGCCTTAATCATGGCAACGTTTTTCGAAACGCCGCCTGTGAAAGTAATTTCGTCGTTCACCCCGACGCGCCGCAACAAACCCATGGTGCGTTTCGCGATCGATTCGTGCACACCCCAAAGGATGTCTTGCACCCGCTTGCCTTTGCCCAACCAAGCCAACACTACGGACTCAGCAAAGACGGTGCAAGTGGTACTAATGCGCACACCTTTTTCAGATGTCAGCGCGGTGCCGCCCAAATCCGGCAACGGAATCTCCAACGCCGACGCCGCCGCACCGAGGAAACGCCCGGTACCGGCTGCGCACTTATCGTTCATGCAAAAGTCATCGATCTCGCCGGAGTCCGACACACGAATCGCTTTGGTGTCTTGACCGCCCATGTCGACCACAGTGCGCGTATTCGGAAAAATATGCGCCGCGCCGCGACCGTGACAGCTGATCTCGGTGATCTGGTCGTTGCCGAAAGTCACGCGGTAGCGGCCGTAGCCGGTACCGATGACCCATTCGACTTCTTCTTCCAGAATGTTCTTGGTTTTGAACGCGTTTTCAGCCGCGCGCACAACGTTGGCGCCGGTATCAATCAGCGCGGTGGCGACGATTTCGCGATCTTCATTGATCACAACCGCCTTGGTTTGCGTCGAGCCGACGTCTACTCCTGCTGCGTAAGTCATTTTCTTTCTCTACTGTTCGCAGTAATTAAGCAATGACCGCCTGCTGACGACGAGCGGCGAGTCCTTCAAAGAATGCGTCGGCGCGGTTCTTCAACTGCGCTTCGGCTACAACGCGCTTGTCCATCATGTCTGATTCAATGAACAAGCTGGGGATGTCGTGGCGCTCACCGAATGCACGGCGACCGTCGGCCAAACCGGTGGAAACGGTGCGGCAACTCTTGATTGGGTGGTAAACAATGCCGTCGATGTTGAAGCCTTCTTCAACCATGTTGTCGAGTACGCGGTCGTGGTGGAACATTGAGTCCATCGCATCGCGCACCGAAACCAAAGTGCCTTCAGCCAAGCTGGCAATCGGGTCGCTGAGGTCGTACTGGTAACCGCGGTTGGAACCACCGGATGCGAACCACAAGTAAGTGGAGTGAACGAAGGTGCCCTTCCAATCGGAGAACATCTCGTTGAAGCGGCGGAAGATCGGGTAGCAGGGCACGCCGACGA
>CAZMDZ010000257.1:0-6094 GCA_964565175.1 uncultured Planctomycetales bacterium | reverse complement strand
TATCCAGAACCTTGGTTAAATGTGGTTCTGAAATTTTAGGTACCTTTGTTTTTGCAGAAAATTCAAAGGGGGTTAAATCAAACCCCTCAGTAGTAAACAAAACACTTGCCACTTGCTGGGTAGAACGAGGGTTTAAGTCTTTTACTGGATACAGCGAGGCTATATTATTCTCTAGCTCCTCCACATCATCCTTCAAGGACTTATCTAAGACTTTCAAATATTCATCATCTACGCGAAGTCCTCTATTTTCAACGAGCCCGAGTATAACTAGAATATCCTTTAATAGGTTATCATAAACCGCAGTAACTTTCGTCTTTTTCATTTCCTCTCTTAGGATATGGTAAGACCTTAAAGTAAAATCGCAATCCATAGCGTTACCAAACGCTAACTCGTCCAAGGGCATATTAGCCCAGTCATGTTTTCCACCATCAGTTACAGTAAGCATCAGTTATATTCCTTTGTTAGGGCTTCCCATGAATCAGGAAACCTCTCCTTACATATAATAGACAAAGCTTTGGCATATTCTCTAATTTCTTCTTGAGCGTGTTCATGGTCTCTCAAGCTACAAAAATGAGCAAGGGATTGCAGCGAAGCTGTCCATATCACCTCGGTATAAAAGGATACAGGTAACACTAACCTAGCTTGTTCTTTGCTTACGCCCAGTCCAATCAAAGTTTCATAAGCCTTTACAGCCGTGGAAGTTGCGTGCACCATTTCTGCATAACACTCAGACTGCTCATTTAAAGGGTCTCCACTTGCTTGCTTACTGTTGGACGATTGTGATTTAAATATTGGAGGTAGGTAAAACCTAGGCTCTACTTCTTTATACCTGCCAGATATCTCATTCCAACCATGATTATAAAATTCTGGAGTAATCCAAGAGCACCCAATAACATGCTTGTACCACTGTCGAAGTACAAACTCAGGAGCCAGTATCCGAAAACTAAGAAAGGCGTGGCGAAAAGGGGAAGTATGACGATTGGCTGCCAGGTAGTTAATAAGTTTTTTATCTCCCGGACCATATACATCAGAGCCTCCGCCATAAGAAATACGGGCGGCATTAACAACACTGAGGTCATTACCCATAGCGTCCACAAGTTCAAGTTCTCCAATATTATCATTTAATATATTTTCAATCTTCATTAGTACTTCTCCAACTCTTCGGGGAAATACTCTTTAACCAAATCCATTAGTCCGTGAGGGAGATTCTCATCTACTAGGGAGTGCATCATCTGGGTATCATCAATGTTATTGAAGGCTCGGATTCCCCAATTACGAAGAAATTTAAGGTCAAACTTACAGTTATGAAACACTTTAAAGGTCTTGGATGCCATTAAAAGTTCAACTTGATTCCTAATCTCTTTCATCTCAGATTCCGTAAAACTAGATTCCCTGTGATTTAAAGGAATAACGAAAGCTTCCCCCTCTCCCGTTGAAACCCCCAACGTTGTAATTTTATCCTTCTTGTAGTCCAACCCTGTAGTTTCCAAGTCCATCGCAATAACATCCTTCTTCATCGCATTCAAAATCTCTTTTTTAGCGTCTTGTACAGTGGTACAAAGCTTATATGAGGATTTAGCGAGCTTATTCTTATTTAAGATAAACTTACCATAGGCGTTATTTACATCCTGGATAAACAAAGCCCTCATCTTAGGCTCTGAGTATAAAGTAAAAGGGTGGAATACGGGGACTACGGGATATGTATTGTCCCCCATCTTAATATGAAACTCCTTCCCTCTCTTGTTAGATATTCCAGACTTCTTGAGAATGGTTTTCATCGCCAGATTTCCTAAGGGGAAAATCAGCTTCGGTTGAATAGCTTTTAAATCTTCCTCAATGTGAGGACGGTTCGCATGGATGTCTGCTGTGGTAGCCTCGTCTTCCGTAAGTCCAACCTCCTTAATCGCGGCTACAAACTGATAAGAGTTTGGAGGTAGGTCAGTTTTCTCCAAAAGAGTTTTGAGGATTCCGTACTCCTCGTCAGTAAATTCATACACCTGACCACGCTGCATTACACAGCTATCGTGTACGAATACAATTTGTTCATCACCGAGCTCTTCTCGGTAGAAATTTTCAGTTTTTTCAAAAGAATCTATTAATTTATCTAAGTTCATCTATAATACTATGTTATGGTTCCGAAGAAACATTATCTTAATAATAAGGAATTCGAAAAGACTATTCACAATTACTTGGATAGTCCTTCCGAATATGAAAATGAGTTGGTTGAAAAATTAGATATTTTAATAACCAACATTTTGGTATCATTTAGATTCAAAGTAGACTTTGACGATGCTAAACAAGAATGTTTCATGTTAGTTTTTAGAACTCTTAAAAATTTCACCAAGGATAAAGGTTCTGCTTTTAATTACTTTACAACAGTTATTGTAAACAACCTTAAGTTGATGTACACTAAAAATAAAAAGTATATGCAGAAACTTCACGATTACCAAGATATTATCGAAAGCTCTAACCCTTGGAACGGGCAGGGCTCTTAACCTTGGGTTTAAAGTAAGAATAAACTTTAGGGAATTCAACCATAACTGATATCCTTCCTTTATTCACTTTTACTATTGCAGGTGCTGACATTATTGAAAATGCAGCAAATGCATGGGGCAGCTCCCAGCTGGAAATGAGGTACATGTCCTCGTCTCCTTCAGTTTCCTTCCACTCATCAATATAAGAGAGGACCTGTTCGGAGCGTCTGCACCATTCTGAGTAGTACAAAAGAGTGTACTTTTCCTTCTTCTTGTTTCTAAGCAGACGGTTTAGTACTTTCTCATCATTACAGGTCAGCTTCGTTACTGTCTTCATTTGAGTCTTTTTCAATGGTTGCGACTTCAACTTCAACTTCTTTATCTTGAGCAGCTTCCACTTCCTGGGCATGCTCCTCTAAGATTTTCTTCTGCTCCTCTTCAGAGAGCTTTTCTACAGATTGAGTTACCTCGTCCATGAACGAGCCAAGCCCTTTAAAGAAGATAAACTTAGCAAACTGACCTTCGTCCGTTTTCATTCCGCCTAATACGGCTTCCTTAACAGTGTTCCACTGTTCAGTTTCTTCTTTGTTTAGTTTTAAGTACATTTTCATTCGTCTATCTCCGTGTTTAATTTTAAAGGAATATCCAGAAGTATTTAATTTAAATTTTTGTTTTGTGACTTTCATAAGTTATGTCTAAATACGACAAGCTAGTTGAAAGGGGTGAATTTGGCAAAAAGAAGCGAGTCAATAGTAAGCGCAAAGGCTCAACTTTTGAACGTAACATTGCCAAGATTTTAAATGAACGGTTCAACACAAAGGAATTTGCGAGAACCCCGGGTTCAGGAGCCTTTGGTACTACGCACAAAAATCTCCCACACTATTTTAAAGTCGCCGGAGACCTAATAACGCCAGAAAAATTTCGATTTGTTTTAGAATGTAAGAGCGGGTATGACGTAAGGCTTGAAGATATGTTTAAACCAAAGAGTGACCTTTACAAATTTATTGCTCAAGCTAGTCGAGATGGCGAGTCCACAGAAAAACCTTGGCTGTTAATTTATAAACGAGATAGACAAAAAGCACTTGTTATCACTAAAGAAGTTTTTAACTTAAAAAAGGTTGTTATGTTTGGAGAATACAATATGTATCTCCTAGATGAGGTATTATCCCTACCTGAGGAAGTGTTTTTTACGCCTTAGGACTTCCAGTATAGGTCTTCTGCCCTGCCATTTTCACAGCGTAACTCGTTACAGCAGGGTCTTGTTGAAGCTTCCTTTTGGAACCCCCGGTAGTCTTTGCCCTGACGGCGCAGGTCATTAGAGCATTACCTTCATCGTCATTTATAGTTATCCCTCCCAGTCCCATCTCAACCTGCCCATCCCTCCAAATACTGTCACTTATAGTATCCCTTATTTCATCAGTGCTAACAACTTGCAGTACTGAAGGGCTTCCTATGGCTATGGCTTCTGTGCCTCCCTCAGCATGCACTGACAATGCGACTAAATTTGAAGCAACGCCTTTAGCATACCTGGAATTCTTAGCAGCTTCCTGAGCTCTTAATAAGTTAAAGTACTTCATCTGAGCCATTTGAGAGTCCTCCTCTAAAGTTTCTGTTAGTTCGCGCATATACTTATTCCACTGCTGACGTGTCATTCCTTTAGGAGGTCCGCTTTTCTTAACCTGTTCAAAATACCTTTTTAAACTTTTTAGGTTTGAGGGCGTTGCATTTTTAAATACATGCTCGGATTTCTCATAAAACTCTTCATCTTTCTTCTGAGCATCCCTACACACTTTAACCTGCTCTTCTGAAAGACCCATAGCACTATAAGCATCTTCCCGAAGATTTTCTAAATCTTCGTAGTCTGGATTACTTTGATTAAAAGACTTATCCGTAGAGGTTGCACCTGTTTTAATAGTTTTAAGTCCGTTTTTATAATACTTACTAGAGATTTTAACCACACAACCTTTATCTGTGCAAGAAACAAACTTTTTCATTCGAGGTGGAATTTCGGCATCAGGCTTTAATTTTATTACTAAGTCTTCTCTATGTCCTGGTTTTGTATTTAGAGACGGTCTGGTGATGCCCTCTATCATAGAAGAATCTAACCCTATAGTGTCATTAAATGCTAAGGATGACTGTACCATTTGCGCTAGCTCATCTCGTACGCCCTTTGCACAATCATCTCCCGCGATATCGTGCATGGTATTAATTAGGTCTCCCTGATAATCCGATAAAATAGCATTAGCATTAACCAATGAAGCAGCACCACAAGCCTTTTTAATGTCGGTAACAAGGTGTTTTAAAGCCTTAGCCTTCTCTTTATCATTTCCAGAGGTTACAGCGACAGTAAGCATGTGTACGCTTTCGAATAACTTTCCCCTAGTATCGTTACTCATTTCGTCTGCCTGACCCCCACGTAGAGATTTTGAACGAGATGCGGCAGGCTCTAACTCATTATATATTTCAGGGGTTAGCTCCCCGCCTCTTAAAGCGGAGGGGATTATTTTACATTGCGCAAAAATCCGGGCTATTGGAGCTAGTTTATCTTTACCTTTAAACTTACCTAAGTTAAAACCATAGTTAACATGCTTTGCTTTAGTCCCTACCTCTTTTAAGTTTCTCAATCCCTCATTTTCACAATTTGAGCCCGCTATGTGAATAGATTTATCTAAGTTCTGACCTCTGACTGTAAGACACTTTAATACAGCTTTTTCTTCAGCAGTCATACTACTTTCATCTATAGCGTATACTTTTTTTCCGTCAATTTCGACTGAGTAAACTTTTCTTCTAAGTTTCGCCAAAGTAAGAACAGCTCTTTTCATCTCCATTTTAGCTTCTGTTGTTACATGAAGACAAGTTCCATTGCTATCCTCACCTTCCCCATCTTCAAACTCAGCTAATTTTTCACATACTTTTTGCCCATCGACGTCGTTAAAGGAAGCACTTATTTTAGAAAACCAATCTTCGAACCCTTTATCATCATCCTCATCCATTAACTCCACATCTTCAATTCCGTTCGCTAGAGCATATGCAGCACGAAACTCTTCTTTCTCCTCAGGAGTAATAATAACTTCAGACTGAGCTGCCTCTTGTCCAGCAGCTATGTTACCTTCTACGTCCTCCCCACTAATATTTTTATCTTTACCGTCTTTATCCTTAGGACCCTCTTTCTCCTCTCTATCCATGTCAATGTATCTTTGAATTTCTTCTGGCTGTAGTGTAGCTTTACCCTGCTGCCCGTCCTTATTTTGTAAAGAGAAGTGCCTTGTATTTTTAGCACCACGAACCACAAACCCCCCAGGGTACGTTATTACTACAAAACCATTAGGAGACGCCATAGCCTGTTGAGTTGCCTCTGGGGCAGAGTTTTTCATAGATTGGTTGGGATTACTGATAAATGCCACCATAACATCTTTCATAGCTTTAAGTGCATTCTTATAGGCTTCAACATCCCCCTTAAAATCTTTTGGCAGTCCGTATAAAGAGTTAGAGTTCTCCAATAAAACTTCCATAGACCATTCTCTTTTTCGAATGCTCGTGTATGATTCCAGTAAATCTTCTAATAAATTGCCCATATGTAATTAAAGAAAGCTCCTAGTATATTTAGGAGCTTTCTTTAT